>JAISEQ010000142.1 GCA_031264045.1 Deltaproteobacteria bacterium | reverse complement strand
GGCGGTGGTGGTGGTGCCGCTTCGAGGGGTGATGGCTCGTCTCCGGCCGCCGGAGGCGCCGTATCCCTCCGTTCAGGGGCGGGAAGTTCGGGTATGGAGTCGTCCAGGGGCGGATCGGGATCTGCGGGACGGCAGGCCAGGAGGCTCCGGAAATAGAGCTCCCGCAAGCCGTCCCGCTCGCCCCGGAGCCCGTCCTCCAGGCCGGGAACCACTCCTTTTGAAGGATCCTCCGCAGGTATTGCGGAAGCGGCCCTCCTGAAGCCTGGGGAAAGGAGGAAAAAGAGCGCCAGAGACAGGAGGAAGACGGCGAGGGCCGCAAGGGCAGGACGCAGGAGTCCGGGGCCTTCCGCTCCCGTCCCCCACCGAGATGGAGGCATCGGCCCTTCCTGGAGAGGCGGGGGATGAGCCAGGGAGGGCGGGACTGCGGCGGGGAGACCGGACACTGAGGCCGGTGCGCCCGATTCGTCGAGGGCCGGGGCAGGGGGCTGCCACCAGCCGGAAACCACGGGTATCCCGTCAACGACGAAGACCCTCTCCGGGCCGTCCAGTCCCGCGGCAAGCGATGCTAGGGTGGCGGACAGCCTCGACGCGAGCCGGGCAGCGGCCCTCACGTCCGGGGAAGAGTCGTCCGCGAGTCTGGCCCCGAGGGCCGAGAACTCCTCCGCCCTTTTCCGGATCACGGAGCGGGCAAGCTCCCTGGCCGGGACCGGAAGCCTCTCCAGCTCGCGGGCAGTGCCTTCAAGGGGGGTGTGCCAGCCGACCCTGGCGTCCGGGGCTTCCCTGGGCTCGGAAAGGGTAAGGGCGGCCCCCTCGGGGAGCTCGGGGGCCAAGAACCTATCGGCCAGCGCCCAGGCGGCAAAAGGGGAAAGAGGGGTTTGGGGGGAGGCGCCCGGCTCCTGATGGGTCCATGAAGAAGGAGCCGTGCCAGCGGGATCAAAGGGGACCGGGCCTGCAGCGGCCGACGGGACCGGGACGCTTCCCGCATCGTGTCCGCCCGGAAATCCAGGAGGGACGGAGGACGCTCCGGGATCAGGATAGCCCGAGAAGCCGTGAGGTACAGCGGCATCTCCGGTGTCCGGGGAGTGCCCGCCGTAATATGACGCGCTCGGGGGGAGCGCCGTGTATGCGAGAGTCTGGCCGCTCATGCTTCCAAGAATAGCAGACTGCGGCACAATTTGAAATATCCGGCGGCGGCGCGTTCCGAAGAGGGCTAGCCGATGATGCCGCGCACGGACCAGGAACCGGGATCCCGGGCCAGGATCGCGATGCTAATCGCCCATATGGATGCACCTCGGCACCCGGGAACATCTCAGCTTCTTGCGGGGATTAGGAGTTTTTCCTGCCTGAACGGAAGATGACAGGAGACGGCCGAAGAAGGAGAAGGAGAATGAGGAGAGGGAGATGGAGGAAAAGGAGGAAAAGGAGGAGAAAGAGAAGAATAAGGAGGACAAGACAATAAGGATGATGAGAAGGAGAAAGATAAGAAGGGAGAGAAGACGAATGATAAGAAAAGGTGAAGCGGAATGAGAAGCAGGATGAGAAACAGAAGAATAAGAAAGACAGGACACGGAAATGGCAGACAATAGGGATGTGAGTTAATCGGAAGGGCATGGAAACAATCTAATAATTGTATATGTCAGATTGATATATCCATAACATGACCAGAAAAGCATTTAACTGTAGCGTTTCCAAAAAGTTACGAAACTGATCCCCATGTCGGCCTTGCCGCTGCCGAATCAGGAGTCTTGTGTTATCATGTGGAAAGCACGCACCTCGGATAAGCGTAAAGAATTAATAATTAGCAATTTCTGCTTCACAATCACTTCTAGTCACAGGCGGGCTTCCAACAACGGATTGAAGCCAAATAGATGTAAGGTTCGCGGTTACAGCGACATGATGCAGAAAAATAATTTTAATCATGACAATAATGATGTTAAAACAAAATGAACATCCGCTCCAATGCTGCCATTTAAATGGTAAATCGTCTGTCTGACTGGAATCACACTGAATTCATAAACTCATAAGCTATATTAATCAAATTTGACAAAATAATTCAAACTCATCATGCCTAACAATTTTAAACATTAATAAAAAATATCTGGGAATCCGTAACTATAGCTAAGACTATTTAACATGATTGACATAAATTATTAATAATCTGCAAGCGTACTGTATCCTGTAAATGATTTTGCATCGCAAGTCAGTAAAATTATATTGGAACTATTGATAAATTAATTAATACATTAATTAATTAATCATATATAGCATATTAATTAATAATGCATTAATACCCTGAGCTCATAGAATAATTTATCATATTATAATGGAAATATTTAATTCAAACATGTCTTTCTCCTCTTATTCATAAATGAAAATAAAATTTTTTGTATATGATATAATTAATATTTATGGCTGTAATCTTAAACAACGAAATGAAAATTCTCCTAAGAATCATGAAAACCTCAAATCCGAAAATATCCTCAACAAGACAGTTTTTGCTACTGATATTGTTTTGAGATGATAACCATATTCAGCATCATAAGGTTTTATATAAAATTCATATGGTAAATTGTTTAATGTCGTATATGTCAATCAATCAAAAATCCTGTTTGTGATCATGATATGACTGTCCTCTGTGAAATCCTCTTCGGCCATGGATCCGGCGAAAGTGCCCCTACGGGCTCCAGAAGCTTGTCAGTGATCCTTCTGTCAGGTCCGGACCATCCAGGGAAGTTGTCAACCGATTAAGAATAAGACGCGCCGCCCTGACTTTGAACCAACGCGCGACTACCCTTCATGCGGGGTGCCAGGACCGCCGCGCCCCGCCGTCTTTCCAGGTCCTTTCCACAGAGTCTTGCCGGCGGCGGCATGTCCGGAAAAGGCCTCTGTTGACAACCCCCGCCATGTGCGAAGAATGTCCGGCGTCCCATGCACCCTGCATCGCGATGCCGGTCCTGCCGCCAAGGAGCGCCCAACCCCAATGACGAAACCGCCATCAAGGCCCCGCTCCCCCCGCTCCGCCACGACGGCAGTCGTCCTCTGCGCCGTTCTGGCCCTGCCCTTCCCCTCTCCCGCGGAGACGGATAGCCACCCTCCCGAAGACGGTCCACACCCAGCTCGGACACGCTCCGGGGACCACGTCCACGGATCCGTCGCTGACTACGCCGCCATGCCGCCCTGGCGTCCCGACTGGACATTCGCGCCCATGACCCCGGAGCTGGAGGACGCCAGATCCCGCGCGGAAAGCCTCGCCGCCGAGAGGAGACTCAGGGAGGCCTCCGAGGCCTGGGACGAGGTGGCCGAGGGCGCGGAGGAGGAATACGGGGCCAACGATCCGAGGGCACTGGCCGCTGCGGCCCGCAGGATCCGCGAGCTCCACGCGTCCGGCCTTTCGGGAGGCGCGGCAGTGCCGGCGGCGGTCAGGGCGGCGCGCGCCCTCGAGGATGTCCTGGGCCCGGGCCACCCGGAGGCCATCCTCGCAGCCGAGACCTCGGCAGCGATACTTGCGGGCGAGGATCTCGAAGCCTCCCAGGCGGAGCTGTCCGAAGTCGCAAGGCGTTCCGAAGAGGCTCTGGGACCCGGGCACCCGCAGACAGCCTCCGCAAGGCGCACCATGGCCTCGGTCATGTTTTTCCGGGGGGACGGGGCCGGGGCGTCTACCGCCCTCCGCGAGGCGGCGGCCGTGTGCTCCGGGAGCCTCAAGCCCGGCTGCGCGGAGACCCTGGATGCCATGGACGCGCTGGCCGACGCCATGGCAGGCGCAGGCGGCGCCGCCGATGCGGCGGGGCTCCTCGCACTCGCCCACGGAAAGCTGAAAGAGACGCTGGGAGACTCCCGCCCCGAGACCCTCCATGCCGCAGCGCGGCTCGCCGCGATGCTCCGTCTGGCCGGGGACCGCGAAGGGGCGGGCAGGCTGGCGGAGGAGACCCTGGCCGCGGCATCGGACGTCCTGGGCCAGGGGCACCCGATAGCTCTGGAAGCCATGGAGACGCTGGCGCTGGCCGCAGGGGATCTGGAGGGACCGGGGGCGGCGGCGGATCTCCTCTCCTGGCTCCTGGAAGCCTCGGAGACGGAACAGGGCACCGGAGCTCCCCTGACACTGAGGGCGGGGGCGCATCTCGCCCGAGCTCTGGCGGTCCGGGGCAACCGCACGGGGGCGAGAGAGCTTCTGGAAAGGACCTTCCGCGAGTGCTCGCTCGCGCTGGGGCCTTCCCACGCAGACACGCTCGGCCGTGCCGACATGCTTGCTGACTCCATGCTGGACCTGGGGGAGATGGAAAGCGCCTCGGCCCTTCTCCGGGGGATCCTCGAGACCAGGGAGCGCGTCCTCGGGGCGGCCCACCCGGACGCTTCGCACACCCGCTCGGAGCTGGCCGAGACGCTCCATGCCCTCGGCGATCACGAATCGGCCAAAGCGCTCATGGGCGGAGCCATGGAGCGCCTGACTGCCGGAAAGGCCTCCGCTCCTGGGCAGGCGGCGGCTTCCGGGACCGGAACCGCTTCGGCTCCAGGAACGGCGGCGGCCGGCCCGGGACCCGCCCATCCGGCATCCCTTTCCGCGGCCGCCGGCCTTGCCAGGGCGCTCTCCGAGCTCGGCGAGAGCGACGGGGCGAGGGAGGTTCTGGCGCGCGCGCTCGAGTCGGCCGAAGCCACCCTCGGGCCCGCCCACCCGGCGGCTCTCGCGGTGAAGGCGCCGCTCGCGGCGGCGATCCGCTCCGGGGAGGACGGCGGAGCGCCGGAAAGCGTCCGGCTCGCGGCGGAAGTGCTGGACGGGAGATCCGCCGCCCTCGGATCCGGGCATCCCGACTCGGTCCGGGCCAGACTGGAGCTGGCCCGTGCCCTGTCCTCCGGAGGCTTCGGGACCGAGGCAGGAGCCGCCTTCGCTGAAGCTCTGGCCTTCGCGGCGGCGCTCGGGGAACCCGGTCTCGCCGCCGTGTCCGAAGCCGCGGCCGGTCTCGGCGCCGGGCTGGCCCTGGAAGGGGACCGCGCCGGCGGGATTTTTTTCCTGAAAGTCGCGGCATACGCCTCCAGAAAGGCCCGGGGGACCCTCCCGGCCATGGGCAGGTGGCCCGGAAGGGCCTTCATCGCTGGGACGGAGGAGCGGCTGAGGGCGTTTTTCGATCTGCTCATGGAAGAGGAACGCCACGCGGAGGCTATCGCGGTGCTGACCCTCGTCAAGGAGGAGGAACTGGGCGGGCTCGATCCCGCGCGTCTCTCCCGGCATGACCGGACCTCCGCCGCCACCGCCAACTTGGGAGGCGGATCGCCCGGCAGCCCGCCTGGAAGCGGCCCAGCCAACGGTGACCGCCCTGCCGGACTGGGAACTTCCGCTCCCGCCCCCTACGGCGGAGAGCGCGGGACCGCACCCGATCTGTTCGGAGGCACCCCGGACGGGGCGGCATGGGCGGTGTTCCTGGAAGACCTGGAGAGCTACGCATCGCTTGAAAGCGAGCTCGCCTCCCTGGAGGCCCGGCGCGCGGGGGGAACCCTTGCGGCGGACGGGGAGAGGCGCCTGGCCGGGCTCCCGGAGTCCTCCGCAGAGGCCCGCAGTGCCCTTCTGGAGCTCTGCGCGGGGATACGGTCACTCCTGAAGCCGTCCGGGGAACCTCCGGCGGCGCCCGGCTCATGGACGCACGCGCGGCTGGAGGCGCTCCGGACGGAGTTGGCGGAGGGAGGCTTCGACGCGATGCTCGTCGCATCGTCCGCCCAGGACGCCCTCTGGCTTCTGACCATCACCCAGGGCACTGTCGCCGCCAGGCGCTCGGAGACGGATCCGGAAGAGCTTGCCCGGCTCGTGCGCGGGTTCCGGGAAGCCGTGCGGGATCCGGCGCTCGACCCGAAGCCCGCAGCGAGAAGGCTCCACGAGGTGGTGATGGCGCCATCGGAGGAGGATCTGAAGGCCGCGGGAACCCGGACGCTCGCGCTGGCGCTTGACGGCCCCCTGCGCTACGCGCCGCTGTCGGCGCTGTGAGACGGCGAGGCCTGGCTCGCTGAACGCTACGCCACGGCCGTCACGGCCGGGACTTACTCGTCAAGGCCCGAGGACGGTCCGGGCAGGCCCGGGGCCAGGGACGTGCTCTCGGGCGGGACGACCGTCCCGACCGGCGGGGCTGAGCCGTGCGGGGCCGTCCCCGTCGGGGAGTCCTCGCGCTCCGCACTCGCTGTGGCCGTGAGTTCGGGCTCGCCGGTCGTCCGTGTCGCGGCAAAGATGAGGCTCCGTCCCGGGGGCCTCGGGGACTCGACGCTCATGATGACGGACGGCACACGGTTGAGCCTGGCCGAAATTCACGACGGTGGCGGGCCCGGCTTCGGGGGCCTGGATCTCCTGGTGCTCGCCTCCTGCGAGATCTCCCAGGGCACCGGGTCCTACGGAGGCGCGGAGATCGAGGCAATGGGGGAAATTTCCCTCCGAGCGGGGGCACAGGCCGTGCTTGCCACCCTGATGCCTGCAGACCCAGTCTCCGGTCCGGAGCTCTTGGGCGAGTTCTGCCGCCTCCGGTACGTTGAGGGCAGGAACAGGGCCGAGGCGCTCCGGGGAGCGCAGCTCCTGGTAATGCGAAACGCGGAGGCAACCCCCTCCCCTTCCTTCGTCCCTTCCTCCGAGCTCTCACCGTCCCCCTCCACCTCGACCTCTGCCTCAACCTCTGCGCCTGCATCTTCGTCTCCATCGTCCGCCTCCCCACCCCCTTCCCGCCAGGTCCCGCATTCACCTGAGCAGGGCGGCGCGGCAGGCGGAGCCTTGCCGGGGTTACACGATTCCTCGGCATCACCGGAAAGAGATTACCGGACCACGCCCGATACGGGTGGCATCTCCCCTGAGATCCCCCGCTGGGAGGGATCTGGGTTCTCCCATCCTCACTACTGGGCACCCTTCTTTGTCATGGGAAGCTTGAAATGATGACCACATGCGGCTCCTGATCAGCGGCCAGGAGTCCGCACGGGGACCGCAGGCCGAGAAACGGGAGGAGCTTGTGGCCCAACGCTCCGTAGCAGAGGAAAAAATTCGTAAATGATTGCTAAAACGGGGTTTCCCGCAACATCATCTTGCACCTGGGGCATGATCAGTTGAGTCTTGGAGACATCGGAACTTTTGCGGCAGCGAGAACCGTCTACTCAATCAAGGAACGGGGACTGTTCCGCTGACGAAATCAAGATGTCTGAAACAAAACCATCGCGCGTTCATCAATATTAAATTTTTAACGCATTTGTCCGAGGAAGTAATTTACGTTCTGAATTGACGTCTATCAGTTCACGGCGCTCCCCGATGCCGCATCGGTCTGCGAGGTTCAGGTCCCGAAGTTCTCGGGACCGGTCGCCAGCACGGTATCCGGGAAGAGCTAGGAACCGCAGACGTTCGATCCCATGGCCTTCGAGTGAAGGACAAGAGGGATGGTCCTGCTCCTTCCCTTTGCACGGGCAGGCGGAACGCGTCATGGGAAGCCGCCGTATCTCGGGCCATTGCGGGTGGACGTCTGGTCGCCTCAGGGATGCCCAGCATGGTGGCGAGAACATCCCCGGAGGGCTTCAGGCATCGGGCATCTTCCCCTCAGGGAAAGGGAACATCTTCCCTTTGATGATCTCTTGTCTGCCGCCGGAGGCGCGGAACATACGCAGACAGGACTTCAGATCAACGATTACGGGGTAAGCGCCAGGCTGTCGGGCGGAGCCGGAGGCTTCCGCCGTCCGCCATTCCGTCAGCTAATGTCCTCCCGTCGGGCGCGCACGGGAGAAGACGTCCGCCGTTTTCTTCCCGAGGCGGCACGTCAGTGGCCACCATGTTGAGAAGGGGCCGCAGGGTGGCAGTTCGGTGTTTCCGACCTCTTCAGGAAACCTCCCGATGTCAACCGTATACGAGTTCCTGACTCTTGACCATCCTCAATGTCCTAGCAGACGGGGATGCCGTCGGCCTTGACGGTTGCGCAGTCCGAATCGCATTTCTGGCCGTACGCGTACGTAAGCGAGTTGAAGGAAAACCGGTCTGGCAGCATTTGACTGCTAGATTAAGATAATCCCGTATGGTCCGCTCGCAGTTGCGGTTTTCTCGTGAACTCTCGCAGATAAGTTTTTCCCGTGAAATAGATTCGATGCCTGAAGACGCCTGGAGGAAAAGACGGGCTTCAGGAGCTCGAAAGCCTCCGAATCGATCAAAACTTACCGTTCCTTAAAGAATTCAATCCCTGCCGCAACGACATGCGGTCCGGTCGTCAGGGATCCCCTCCCTTCACCTTTTAACCTCAACGGCAGTCGGCATACAAAAAAAGGGAAATACTTCCCAGGCCGATGCCGGACGTCCACCGTTCATGAAGTCATATGCGGTTATATCTCTCCAGACATTCCGCACCGGTATATCACCCATATGATCATGAAAATGAGAGCCGCCAAGAGTTCCCGCCTCCATCCGGACAGGGAGCATCTGTGAGTGAAATTCAAGTTAGCTAGTCCAAAATTTTGCTACGCTATTTGACAAAAATTTATTTTCCAAGAATAAATCAAATGAAAATACATCGTGAATTAAAGCCTTCTACGTGTTCGCCACCGTCAGAGGATATGGGGTAACAAACACATGCCGCCGCACCGCATGATTGCAGTACCGCCATCGGCAACTTCGGATAAGATACAGCAAAACATCAATGCAACAGCATAAGTTTAAGTTCGAAATCTAATATTACAACAATCGTTGAAACGTCAAATATTACAGAGTGAATCAGGAAGATTTAGACAGTTCCTGATCGTCATCATCGAAGTCACGCGGCTCTGCAACGACCGGAGCCGACTCAGCAGAATCTACATGCAGGATGTGCTCGGAATTCTGGAGATTTCCGGTCTCGTCCTTAACCTCATGCTCTTCCAGATGCCTTTCGTTCCCAACGGACATTTTGGACGCATCAGGCCTTTCGGGAAAGTCGGTGAAATCCTCCCAGATCACCTCCGGGTGAATGTTCGGGGGCTTGCCCTTCAGCTTTCGGAGCCTTCCCTGCATGCGGTTCCAAAACCCTATGACGGATACCAGGGCCCTGAGGACCAGGCCCCTGACAGGAACGACGGCCCCGTACAGCCTTTTGATCTTAACCACGTCATTGGCCTGGCAGACGAACATGGGGCCGTTGAGGCTGAGGTCGATGACCTTGACCCTGCCCTCCGGCGTGACTACGAAATTGCTGATGATGGGATCGTTCGAGGCCAGACCGTAGTCGTGGAGCGTCGCCAGCGCCTCGCCCACGTCGCTGAGCCATGTTCCCGGGTTCCGGTATACGACCGGGGCACCCTCCACGTACTCCTCCTTCCCGAATGAATGGCCGGGAACGTATTCGGCAATGCTCCAGGCCTCCTCGCAGAAGCGCCCGCGCATCCTCTCGGAGACCAGGAGGACGTCCTGCACCACCGGGCACCCCTTCCGAATCGCGGCGAAGGTTTTGTTTATGAGCCTCGAGTACTGGGTGCCGAAAAAAAACGTGAACAGGCGCTTTTCGAGCTTCCTTTCCCGATTCGATACGTCCCGGTCGAACTTCACCACCAGCTCCCGCTCTCCGGCGGCTACCCGGTGGACGGTCCTGAACGGCGAGATCGTCACCAGCCTCCGCCCCCGGATATGGCCGCACCGGAAGTCAGACAGCAATCCTCGGTAGTCGAAGCCGTCGTCCTTCCACTGGGTCCGCCACTCGCCATCGGTGCTGGCCCTGATAACGGGCCGGGGGTCCTCATCCGCTGGGACTTGTCGAATCGATACCGTTGGCATGTTCATTCCGGGCCGACCGTTCGGCTGGGGGCGGCATGTGGGTTTCGAAAAAGATGCGAGTTCCGGAGCTGAAGCCGGAACGTCGCTGAGATTCTACCGCATTCTTCCGTCGGCAAGATAGGACAAATCACTGCCTTAGAGCAAGTTGCCTGCAGAAGCGTCAATATTATAAGCAATTATCATGCCAAATTCGAAAAGCTTGACGCAACATATCTCGCTACCCTTCATCCTGCCGGATACTGGCGAGAAAGCTGCGACTTTCAAGACCTCCTAAAAGCGGCATAAGGGCAAGTATCTCAAAGGAAAACGAAACGGGACTGGAACCGGCAAGGCTTCTCAGTCAAGGTCGATTGATTAGTTTCTGATCCTTTCTGATTTACCCTAACAGATTATTTGCCCCGAGTCAAGCAATATTGTTTTATACCGGATAGGTGTCGCTGGGTCATAACATCATTTCAGATATGGTTTATCGGCAATTCTCTGCATCCGTTCACAACCCTCCAAACAATTGGATAAAAATCATGGAGCTCCGAACGGAAATAATACGTCAAATTTCTTTTCTTTTGTGAAATGCAGCAACGGTTTTGTTTACGCACAGATGTTGCGGAGATTATTCAGATGACGCTATACGGCGCATGCCTGGTACCGAAGCGGGCCAGCTGGTTTGGGGACCGCCCCGCCGTTCAGATCTGTGAATCCAGGCCCGAAAGACGAAACATTTTTTAGGACTTTCTTGAACTGGGAGTTCTTCCGCCTGTGAAGTTCCTCATCCCTGTTCGCGACCGTGAAAGGCAGACGGAACCCGAAGTGAAAGCTCTTTGCCAGACAACGCTCATCGCCTATCTGAAGTAAGTGATCCATTGAATATGCATAAATCAATTTATAGTGATAATCATTATCAATTACAAATATATCAAAATATTCTATAATTATAAAACGAGTGTAAGCTTTGTTTCAGGCAACATAATTTCTTCAGCGAAACAGTCCTCATTCCCTGATTGAGTAGATGGTTCATCCAGCCCCTCAAGATCCAGTTCCATATTTAGATGCGCCTGTTCCGACAGATGAGAGTTAGGCCAAACTTAATTCATGAATCAACGACCAACTTATTGAGTTTAAGTCATGTATAATTTCATTAACATTCATTATACAGATTGATATTTAATAAATTAATTATCTATTAAACTTGTTTAGTTGTACCATAATCTTTCTGTAGCCTAATCTTGCTTTCACATAGTCATGCTACAGCATAATCTAGTTGTCTCCTAATCATTATCAACTAATTTTTGATAAATTAAATCAATAATATCCTGTCACTACGTTTTTTGACATGCGATGATTTCATCGCCACGTTGCTAACTGACCTTTCCAAGATGATTCGAAGATGAAATTCAAATTCCAAAGATTAAAATTTTACGACCTTAACAGAACAATATCTGACATCGTGCTAACCTCAAAGCCTAACGCGTGATATGATGAATATCCTATTCGAAGCTAATACGCCAGTAGTGTAACCAGATTCTGATATTCACATATGATCAGATTATTAAATTCACTTTAAATTTTTCAATAATTGTACTTTTATAAAGACATTCAATCAAATTTATTTTCAATATCATCAAATTTTCGATTCATGGACCAGCCCTGCCCCAAGTTTTGATGCCAGAAAAATTTTGCCGATGAGATTCTTCAGCTCCCCGGACAGACTCTTCTCTGGCACGCCGAACCGCCTCAGCGCTGGGCCTTCAATGACCGCAGGCTCTCCTCCCGGCTCTCGGGACGGGACCGAGCCCGCCGCAGGGATTCCGCCGCGTCCCCCCAACCCGCTTCTCCCACGTCCCTTCCTCCCGCGCTGTCAGGACGGGCCTCGCCATGCCCACGTTGCCGAACATGATCCGGGAGTTTCGGAAGAGACGCGCCCGGAGCGCGGGACCGCAAGCCACCGGACAGGCCGACTTTCCGCCATCCCGCGAGCCAGGGCGCCGCTCCCCGAAAACCGGCATCCCGCAGCTCGACTTCAGCTACCGGAACTGCATTCGCCCGTGCCGGCAGGGCCCCGGCGGGCACCGCCGGGGACGCTTCCGGCGGCCGCAGCGGAGGACGCGGAAGCGGCGGCATCCTGGATGCCTCCGGAAAACCCTGCCTCGGCGTTGACATCGCCCGGGGTTCCGATAGAATTGCCGCTGCCGACCTAATACCCCGCCAAAGCCCTGCGGGCAACGGAGGACTACCCATGACGGTCTTGCCCGCAAAGCCAGCGCTCTTCACTGCCGCAACCCTGACCGCCCCCCTGTGGACGGCTCTCATTCTATGCGCCCTTCCCGGCACCGCCTTACCCGCCCCAGCGCCGGACTACGGTCCCGATGAACGTGCCTCATGGCCTTCCGGCCTGCAGGCCCCGCCTCCCTCCGATGTCCAGGACCCGCGCCCCTACGGAGTCCAGGATCCGCCGCCCTCCGATGTCCGGCCGACACGCTCGGACGTCCCGGCGGCGCCTCCGTCCCAAGACAGGGCATCCGCCCCCGCCAGCTGGGAGACGCCCTTAGGCATCGCCCCTGTCCCCTGGCGGCCTTCCTGGCCCTTCCCCGCCTCGGCTCTGGACCCGGAACTGGATGAACTCAAATCCGGAGCCCAGGCCCTCTCCCTGGCCTCGGAGCACGCGGCCGCGGAAGAAGCCTGGAGGGAACTGGCGGACAGGGCTTCCGCCGCCTACGGGACCGAAGACCCGAGGGTCATGGCCGCCCGGATCCGCATGTACCGGGAAAGACTCGACGGGGGGCAGGGCGGCGTCATGACGGCCGGGGCGGCGGATCCGGCTGTCCGGGCGCTGGAGAACCTCTCGGGGAGGGGATCGGAGGAGGCGCTCTTCGCGGCCGAGACGGCGGCCAGGCTCCGCTCCGAGGCCGGCGACGGCCCGGGTGCGGGGCGCGCCCTCTCCTCGGTCTGGGCCGTCTCGGCATACGTCCTCGGGAGCAGGCACCCCCAGACGCTCTCGGCGGCCCGCGCCCTCGCCATGAACGCCGCCGAGGCGTCCGGACGCTCCGAAGCGTCGGCCATCCTCACGTCCGTCATGAGGGCCTGCGCCGGGAACAGGGCTTCGGGCTGCCTGGAGACGGCATCGGACTCCAGGGCGCTCGCGGCGCTCATGAACCGGGCCGGCGAGACGGACAGGGCCATAGAGACCCTCGCCCGCGCATCGGTCGTGGCCGAATACCTGGCGGGCCCGGACAATGCCGAGACCATAGCGGCCAACGTCGATCTCGGCAATCTCCTGGCCGTATCGGGAGATCCCGAGGGGGCCAGGGGGATCCTCGCGAAAGCCCTGAGGTCGGCGGCGAGGACTCCGGGGGCCGGGCGCGCCTACGCACTGCCGGCCATGGACGGGCTCTCCGCCGCGCTCATCTCCCTGGGCGATCTCGCGCAGGCCCGGGATCTCATGCGGGATGCCCTCGACTCAAGGGAGCAGGCCCAGGGGGCCGGGAGCCCGCTGACCCTCCGTGCCGCCTCCAACCTCGCCTCGGTGACGGCGGCGCTGGGCGATCTGGACGAGGCGGCCGCGCTGCTCGGGAGAGCGCTGGAAGGGGCCGGCGCCGCGCTCGGGCCGGCCCACCCGGACACGCTCGGCTACGCGTCCGCCCTTGCCTCCCTGCTCCGTGCCCGGGGCGACCCACGGGCGGCGAGGGACGTCCTGGTGCCCGCCCTGGAGGCGGCTTCAGCCGCCGCTTCGACCGCTTCCCCCTCTCCGGCGCGGCCTGCCCAGCCGTATCCGGACCCGCCGGCGCCCGGGGCGGCGGGCGGGGACGGCGTTCCCCCGGACGACGGCCCGGCAGTCCTGGCCGCGACCGAGGCGCTCGCCAGGACGCTTTTCGATCTCGGGGACCGGGAGGGAGCGAGAGATCTGCATGCCAGGGTCCTGGGGCAACTCTCGGCGCGGCTGGGCCCGGCCCATCCCGAAACGCTGGACTCGCTTTTCGGTCTCGGCGGGGCGCTCCGTTCGCTCGGGGACATCCGGGGGGCGCGCGACGCCTTCCGCGAGGCTGTCCGGGGCCGGGCCGCCGCCCTGGGCGGGGGACACCCGGACACGCTTCAGGCGTCCAGGGAGCTGGCCGCCGCCGAGCGCGACCTGAGGGACGCGGGAGGGCTCCCGCCGGAAATCCCGGCGGAGGACGCCTCCGGAACCGTTCCGGGGAGCGGGGGAACGACCGGCTCGGGAACCGGCGGGACCGGCGGGCAACCGGCCTCTCCGGAAGATGCCCCGCACCCCCCCGCAGGAAGCGCGGCGGACCGCCCCGGCGGAGATTCCGCCGTGGGCCGCTCGGGTGCCGACCCGGATGCCGGTGCGGAAACAGTGCA
>JAISEQ010000089.1 GCA_031264045.1 Deltaproteobacteria bacterium | reverse complement strand
GAAGACCGGGGAATGGACATGTCCCAAGTGCGGCGCCAATCACGATCGTGACGTGAACGCCGCCAGGAACATCCAACGGGTCGGGGCGTCGGCTCGCGGGGGAGAATGGGTAAGACCGGTCTCGACCGACACCCTTTGCTGATCCCGGAATCCCCAGGAGCTTGCTCCGGGGAGTATGTCAACGTCAAGGCCGCGGCACGTTTTTCCTTGGCAGCGGCTGTGTGGCCCGTCAGTCCCGTCACTGCTGGGATTGCCGCCCGCGCGGCTTGCTGGCCAATGTTTCGAGATATGGGACACCGCAAAAAAAAATCGCCGCAAATTATTGGCATTGCAACGATATCTTTAGGATTTCAAGGTTTTAGCACACTGTGAAAAGCCTGGAAATCAAGCGGTGGCGTCCCCAACCGGATTTGAACCGGTGTTGCCGGCGTGAAAGGCCGGCGTCCTGGACCAGACTAGACGATGGGGACGGACGACTGCGTGGTGGGTCGTGCGGGATTTGAACCCACGACTCTCTGCTTAAAAGGCAGATACTCTACCAGACTGAGTTAACGACCCGGAAGCGGGTGAGCTGCTCCCGGAAAACCCTGAACCCCTTAGCGAAAAAAAAGCCATGGGGCTGGAGCCAAATGGCCTTGGTGGAGCGACAGGTTATCGGGACGGACGGGGTCCGGGGCAGAGAGCCCGTCCGGCGCACAATTAGGGGAGATTAAACCAAAATGGGGGCATTGTCAAGATATCGGGGGATCTGGCCTCCATTCAAAGAGTGGACAACTGTATTGCCTGTATTTAGTGTAGTAATTTTCTATATGATACACTATGTTGGGAAGAAGAGTGCAAGAAGCCTGTGGGATTACGGGGAAGCGGGTCAGGCGTGCGGGAACGGGGACGTCGGGGGGAATGCCGGGCGGCCGCCTTCCGGTTTCGGTCCTTGCCGGGTCCCGGGTTCCTCGGGGGTCCTGGGAGGCGTGGCCGAGCCAGCGGGGAGGGTGCAGAGCTTAACGGGCCTGTCGGCCGCCGGAAGCTTCGGGGCTGGGCGGCTCGCGGGCGGGGGAGAAGCGGCAGGAAGGGCGGCGGCGGGGTCTGATGACCGGAGAGGCCGCATGAAGAGGTGACCGGTTTTAGCCGAGAACGCTGTTCTTGAGGGACGTCTGGCCTGGTGGCGATCGCGGTCCAGGAGGGTGCAGCCTGCCGGGGGGATTTCTGTCCTGGAGGGAAGCTGCCTGCAAGGGGAAAGCCTGCGCTGGTTGGCGGGGCCGCTGAAGCTTCACGGGCGCAGGTCTTACGGGAGAGGCGGCCTTGGCGAGCGGGCCGGGCGGGTCCGCCCTGCCGACTGTGGTCCGCGTTTCCGGCCGGGGTCCGGTTTTTGGGGAGCCGGGGCCAGGGCTGGGAGCAGCGGGAGCCGGAAGTCCGGGGGACGGGGACCCGGCATATGGGCGTCAACCGCCTTTGGCGGGAAGGGCGGGCGGGGGGCTGCCGGTGCCCGGATCGGGCTTGACTCCGGGGGGGAGGAACTGTGCTATAATCTGCCGTTCAGGCTTCCGTGCCTTGAACGCCTCTTTTTCTGGGCGGTTCCGGACCTTTTTCACGATTTCCCTGAAATCCCGCTTTCATCTTTCGCAGCGTCCCCCGACCCGGCGATTCCGGTCCGCCTTCCCCGGTCAGGCGCCCGCCCTCCCCCATCCTATGGACTCGTCCTGCGTCATAGCCATTGACGGCCCGGCCGGCTCCGGGAAGTCCACCCTCGCCAGGAGGCTCGCCGCCGCCATGGGCTGGCGCTTCCTGGACACGGGCGTCCTGTACCGCGCCCTGGCCGTGGAGGCCGCGTCCAGGGGGTTGGCCGGGGCCGGGGACTCCGAACTCGCGTCTCTCAGCGCCTCGCTGGACATCGTTCTCCGGACTGAGCGGGAGCTGACCCGTGTCTTCGTCGGAGGGAGGGACGTCACCGGGGAGCTGAGGACCCCGGAAGTCTCCGCCCTGGCCTCGAGGCTGGCGTCGATATCCGGCGTCCGGGAGTCCTTCAGGTCGCTGCAGAGGCGCATGGGGGAGGAGGGGATGCTGGTCACCGAGGGCCGGGACCAGGGAACAGCCATCTTCCCTGAGGCACGGCTCAAGTTCTTCCTGACGGCCTCCCCCGAGGCCCGCGCGGGCAGGAGGTTCCTGGAGCTCAGGGCCAGGGGCCGGGACGACGCCCTGGAAGACGTCCTCAGGGAGATGCTCGCACGGGACCGCCAGGACGCCGGGCGCCTGACCGATCCCCTGAGGGAGGCGCCGGACGCGGTCCGGGTGGATTCCACCCGACTGGACGAGGACCGGGTCCTGGAGCTGATGCTCGCGAAGGCCCGCGAGGTCTTCGGGGAGGAGGCGGTCCCCGGAGGCCCGTGACGGCCGCGGGGGCCCGAAGCCCGGGGAGCCGCGACGGCCCTGCGGCCGGCCCTCTCACGGGGCGGCCGACTTTCCGCACGCCTTCCGCCGAGGCCCTGCAGTCTTTCCCCGGCCGCCTTCTGGCCGTCCGTTCGGATGCCGGCACGTGAACCCGGCTCCCGGATGACCCTCCCGGAGGGCGGCACCCCGCCTCCCGCCTTTCCGGCTCGCGAGCTTCCGGCCTTCCCGGTCCCGGCCCTCCCGCGTGCGGGCCGCCCACCCGGTCCTCCCCCGGCGTCCGGCCGTCCCGTCCCCGGCGCGCGGCTTCGCGGCTCGCGGCGCCCTCAGGGCGTCCGGGGCCCGGGATCTCCCGCCTCGGAACTTTTTGCCTTTGCCGCAGGGCGCTCCCCCGCCGCCGGGGTCCGCCATGGCACCGTCACGGCGGCAACTTTCTCCTGCCGGGGGAGACGTCCCGGACGGGAAGGGGGCGGCCCCGGCATGGGGCGCGGAGTGGGCATGGGTTTAAGATTCAACATCCTCGCCATGCTGGTGGCGGCGGGCCTGGTGATGCTCGCGTTCTTCGGGGTGACGATCTACACGTCCCAGGACATGGCCAGGGGCATGAAGGAGTCCTCCCAGGGCCTCATCGACGCCATGACGGGGCAGATACGCGAGTACGCCTATTCGACCACGGAGGCGTCCCTGCGCGCCGACCTGAAGAGCGTCTCCGAGCTGGTGGGCTGGGCCCAGGCGCAGGCGGTGAGCTCGTCCATGTACTTCGAGACGTCGGCCCGCGCCGCCGGAAGGGTGCCGGGGGCGGACGCCGTGATGAGGGCGGACGCGGAGAACTTCCTCAGGCGCTCGTTCGCCGTGGCGCCGGACGCCGCCACCGCCATAGGGGTCACCTTCGAGAAGGGCAAGTTCTCGGCGGGGATGCCGTACTTCTTCCCGTACATCCACAGGGAGGGCCAGAACGTCGTCTACTCGGACGAGGCGCTGATCGAGGGGGAGCCCCCCTTCACCGACGGGCAGCTGGAAGAGTGGTACGCGAGCGAGATCCAGCGCCCCTACTACCTGGCGACCGCCCCCCCCGACCACCCGAAGTCCAGGCCGCTCCCGCTGAGGGCCAACTGGACCATGCCCTACGTGGACCAGGTGCTGAAGGTGCCGGTCATCTCGGCCACGGCGCCTGTCAACGGGTCCGAGGGACTCCAGGGCGTGGTCTACGTGGATCTGTCCCTCTCCCGAATGGACGAGCTCATAAAGAGGGTGGCCGCGCTCACCCCGGGCACGGCCACGGTGGCCTTCTCGATGGGGGACGGCTCCGTCCTGAGCTCGTCCGGGTTCAGGCCAGAGGACGGCTTCCTTCTCCAGGAGGTCCCGGACCCCGACAAGGAGGGGGCGACCCTGATCCGGAGCCCGAAGCTCATCGACACGGAGCTCGGGAAGTCGGTGCAGGAGCTCTTCAGGAACCTCATGCCCGATGGCTCCGCTAGGGGGCCCGCGAGCTTCCGGGGGCTCCCGGCCACCCTCATGGTCTACAACGAGTCCGGCCTGTTCGGCGTGGCGGTCATCGTTCCCGACGCGGAGCTGCTGGCCACCTACGAGAAGGCCATACAGCACTCGGAGGACGTGGGCGTTGCCCAGCAGCGCGAGCTCGTGAAGCTCAAGTGGACGGCGGGGGTGGCGGCGGTCATCATGGTCGCCCTGCTCGCCCTGTCCCTCGGGGCGGTGCTCCGGTCGACCAGCAGGCTGTCGCTCATGGTCTCCGAGCTCGCCGCTTCTTCGGCGGACGTGGAGAAGACCTCCAGGAACTCCTCGGACATAGCCGAGAAGCTCGACACCGAGTGCCGGGGCCAGGAGACGACCCTGAAGGGCGCGGTCGAGGCCGCCTCCGAGGTGAGAAGCAAGGTCCAGTCCAGCGGCGAGGCGTCCAGGGCCTGCAGCGAGGCCATGCGCTCGGCGGAGGACGAGGTCGCCGAGGGGTCGCGGGCGGCCGGGGCGATGCAGGAGTCCATGGAGGCGATATCCAAGGCCACGAACCAGATAAAGAAGATCCTGAAGGCCATGGAGGGGATATCCTTCCAGACGAACCTCCTGGCCCTGAACGCTTCCGTGGAGGCGTCCCGCGCCGGCGAGGCGGGCACCGGCTTCGCGGTGGTGGCGGAGGAGGTGAGGAACCTCGCCATGCGCTCCAGCACCTCGTCCGCCGGGGCCGCGGCCATGGTGGCGGACGCCGTCTCCCGCGTGGCGGCTGGCACGGAGGCCGCTGGCAGGCTCGCCGACGGCTTCGGCCGCATCACCCAGGTGGTGGACGACGTCCACAGCCGCATGAAGGGCATCGAGGACACGAGCGTCGAGGCCGTCTCGTCCCTGCTCACGGTGACGGGGCTCATCGACCAGATGGCCATGAGCGTAGAGCGCAACGACGGGCTGGCACGCCGCTCCAGGGAAAACGCCCGCGAGCTCTCCGAGGGGGCCGAGACCATCGAGGGGGCGTCCGGCTCGCTCTCCCGACTGGTCGCGGGCGACAAGAGGCCGAAGCGGCTCAGGATCGCGAACGAGGAGGCGTAGCGGCCGAGCGTTTCCGGACGGCCTCCGGCCGTCGGCCGCCCCGGACGCGCTCCGGGCCCGCCCCCGCAGTGGGGGGATCCGCCTCGCGGAATGCCGTCCCGCCTGAGAGGGAACGGACGCGAGCGCGCCCGGCGCCGGAAACCCCGGGCGCAGGCCGGGAAACGCCGCGCTCGCCGCCCGGCATCGCCGGTAACGCCTGCGACCGTGCCCCGCACGGCGCACCGCACCCTCCCTCCGGCGGGGAGGACGGAGGGGAAATGGGCCTGAGAGTCAAGATCCTCGCGATGCTGGCGGGCGCAGGGCTCGTGATGCTGGCCCTCTTCGCCTTCACCGTCGTGACCGTCCACGACATGGCGGGCGAGACGCGCGAGTCCACGGGGGCGCTGGTCGGCGCCATGGCCGACCAGATACGCGAGTACGCCTACGCCTCCACGGAAGCGTCACTCAAGGCGGACCTGAAGCCGGTCTCGGAGCTGGTCACCTGGGCCCGTGAGGCCGCGACGAACACGGCCCTCTACTTCGAGACCGCGGCGGGGCCGGCCGCGAAGCTTGAAGGGGGGGACGTCCTGATGAGGGCGGGCGCGGAGCGCTTCTTCAGGAGCTCGCTCAAGCTCGCGCCCGAATCCGCGAGCGGCATGGGGGCCACCTTCGAGAAGGGCCGCTTCGCCCCCTCGCTTCCCTACTACTTCCCGTACATCTACAGGGTCGAGGGCGGGGAGCCCCGCTACTCCGACGGCGCGGAGATAGAGGGGGCCGAGCCTCCCTATTCCGAGGAACAGCTGGAGACGTATCTGTCGGACGAGATCCGCCTGCCCTACTACCTGGCGACGGCCCCGGCCGATCATCCCAGGGAACGGCCGCTTCCGACAGGGGTCTCCTGGACCCTCCCGTACGTCGATCTGGAGACCAAGGCCCCGCTCGTCTCCGCCACCGCCCCCATCAACGGTCCCGGCGGCCTCAGCGGAGTGGCCTTCGTGGATCTGTCCCTGTCCGGAATGGAGGCGCTCGTCGGCAAGGTGGCCGGGCTCACTCCCGGCACCGCCACCTTGGCCTTCTCGCTTCGGGACGGATCGGTCCTGAGCTCGTCCGGGTTTTCCCGGGAGGACGGCTTCACCCCGACCGAGATCCCGGACCCGGAGCGTCCGGGGCAGTCGCTCATAAGGAGCCCGCGGCTGGGCGACACGGAGATCGGGCGCGAGGTGCTGCGGATCTTCGGCGGCCTCGGCGCGGACGGCACGGCCAGGGGCGCCGCGAGCTTCCGGGGGAGCCCGGCGGCCGTCCTGGCCTACAACGAGTCGGGGCTTTTCGGAATCGCCGCGGTGGTGCCGGACGGGGAGCTTCTGGAGATCTACGAGCGGGACCGGAAGCGTTCCGAAGATCTGGTCGGCCACCAGCGGCTCAGGCTCTCCCGGCTCACCTGGACGGCCGGCGTCGCCATGGCGGCGGTGGCCGCGCTTCTGGGGCTGACCCTGGGCCTGGTCATGCGCTCCACCGCCAGGCTGTCGCTCATGGTGTCCGAGCTCGCGGACTTCGCAGGCGGAGTGGAGAGGACCTCCAGGGTCTCCTCCGACATAGCCGAGAAGCTGGACGGCGAGAGCCGCGGGCAGGAGGAGACGCTCAGGGGCGTGGTCGGCGCCGCCGCCGATGTCCGGGGAAAGGTCCGGGCGAGCGGGGAGGGATCCAGGGAGTGCGCGGGCGCCATGCGCCTGGCGGAGGGCGAGGTGGCGGAGGGGAACCGCGCCGCAGGCGCCATGAAGGAGTCCATGCAGGCCATCTCCAGGGCGACCGACCGAATAACCGAAATCCTGAAGGAAATGGAGGGCATGAGCTTCCAGACGAACCTCCTGGCCCTGAACGCCTCGGTGGAGGCCTCGCGCGCCGGCGCGGCCGGGGCAGGCTTCGCGGTGGTGGCGGAGGAGGTCCGCAACCTCGCCATGCGCTCGAGCACGTCTTCCGCCGGGGCCGCAGCCATGGTCGCGGAGGCCGTCTCGCGGGTGGCCGAGGGCACGCTGGCCGCCGGCCGGCTTGCCGAGGGCTTCGGGAGGATCACCCAGGTGGTGGACGACGTCTCCGTTCGCATGAGGGGCATCGAGAGTTCGAGCGAGGAGGCGGCGGCCTCCCTGGGCACGGTCTCGGCGCTCATGGACGAGCTGGTCCTGAGCGTCAGGCGCAACGACGATCTCGCCCGGCGCTCCCGGGACGCCGCGGGCGAGCTCTCCGAAGGCGCCGGGAGCTTAGAGGGGGCCGTCGGCTCCCTTTCCCGCCTGATTGCGGGCGGCGGGAATCCTGCGGGGCCGAAAGCCCTGAAGCGGGCGCGATGGGGTCCGGGCTCCGGGCCGGGGGGCTGAGACGGCGGCATCGGGGCGGGAGCCCCGTCAGCTTGCGGGGTTTCCCCCTGGCCTGTCAGGAAGCGCTTTCGCTTTCGCCCGTGAACGCTTTCGCCCGTGAATTCTTTCGCTTTCGGGAGAAGTCGGGGCCGGAAACGGTCGGTATTGCGAACCTGACTGAAGAAGAATCAAGTTCTTGCCGGATACGGATTTACATGCTCATGCCCTAAGTTGGACGCCATTCAAACTTCGATATAACTTAAATTAGCAAAATTAATCAATTTATGATATAATTATAAGATTTCGCTACAGGCTTGGGGATCCTCGGTGGTGTTTGCAACTGGCACGAAAACCCCTAATCCACTGTCGTGTTTTTTGTAGCCATCAGCGCGAGCGAGCAGGCCGTAAGCAATGGGACGGAAGCCGGGGGCTGGAGGATAGGCAGACCTCCCCGTGAACGGATGTGTGACGGTCTAGATGCAGATCGTGTCCACCAGGGCCATGATGCGCCGCTGTCTATCTGACAGAACCGGATCCAGGATAAA
>JAISEQ010000075.1 GCA_031264045.1 Deltaproteobacteria bacterium | reverse complement strand
CAGATACCAGCCAAGCAGATGGCTTCCGTCATCGCAACGCTTCTCCTGGTCATCCGCGTCCTCACGTGGCTGTCGAAGAGTCGGTACTACCTCACAGTCATAGTGAAAATGCTGACTGGGGCGGCCTCCTTGTTGATGAACGCGGACGTGGCCAAGGATTCCTCCAACAGCGGCCAGCCTCCCAGCAGCGACTCCGTCAAAAAGGGGCGGAAGAGCCTGGGAAAGACCGGCAAGCCCCTGGGAGGCCAGAAGGGCCACGAAGGAGCCACTCATCTGTTTGAGGAAGATGTGACTCATAGAGAGGAAGTCCTCGAGGACATCGAGAAGTACCGGAACAACCCTCTGTGGATCCAGGTCAAGGAAACGAGACGCCAGATACTCGACATCAAGCTCGAGAGGGTGGTTATCGAGTTGGTTAACCGGGAGTTCCGAAACACCGAGACGGGCGAGACGGTCTCCGGAGAGTTCCCGGACGACGCCAACACCAATCTTCAGTTCGGTCTGACCCTCCGGACGTTTGTGGTGTTCATGAGGGATCACGAGCACATTCCGTACAAAAGGCTGACGGAGCTCATCTTCGGCCTGTTCAATCTCAATATACAGGAATCCACTCTGATCAACATTATTAAGGAGGCCGAGACCTCCGAGGTTATCCGTCAGTTCAAGGAAGCGGCCAAGACAGAGATACAGGAGTCCGAGGTCGTCTGTGCCGACGAGAGCTCCGTGAGGGTCGCAAACCCGGACCCCGAGAAGAGCGGCGGCAAGAACAGCTGGTCACACTTCCTGGTCAGCAAGCTCTTCACCCTGGTCACGCTCAGCTGGAGCAGGGGGAAGGAGGGCGCGGACGCTTCGGGAATACTGGAGAAATTCAAGGGTTCCTGGTTCATGACTGCTGGCAGACTTATTTCAAGTACGGCTGCATCCACTGCCTCTGCAACGCCCACATACTGAGGCACCTTCAGCTTGCCATCGAGATGGGTCAGAAATGGGCCTACGAGATGGCAGAGCTCCTCTTGGACATAAACGTCCGCGTCGGGTGTTTCGGCGGAGTTTTGCCGATTTTTCTGCAGGACGAGTACAGAGGGCTGTACAAGGGGATCATCGTCCAAGCGCTTGTGGAGGCCAAGTATCAGGATTGGATAGCTCCGCCCGGGCAGAAGGGCAAGCGCGGTCGCCCGAAGATGCCCGCATACGTAAATCTGCTCGGAAAGCTCATAAAATATGAGGATGAGATACTGCGCTTTATGACGAACGCGGCAGTTCCCTTCACTAATAATGATGCCGAGCGACCTGTGAGGATGGTCAAAGTCAGAATGAAAATTTCTGGCTGTTTCAAAACTTTTGAGATGGCATCCAATTTCTGTGACATGTATGGGTATATCGCCTCCTGTGAGAAGAACGGCATTAGGGCTTTTGATGCGGTCAAGATGCTCATGAACGAGCAGACTCCTGCATTTATCCAGGAGGTGCTTGACAAGCACGCCAACAAGGTCAATGAGCCGACAGCCGCTTGAATCCAGGCTCTGCTTCTGCTATCCAGCGTTTGGGATTGGCTCCATCAGGAAAACCGTCAGTTGAGTTGGAATCAACAGCTGACTTCAATATCTCAGAACCGAAACATTCAATACTAATGATCGAATACCGCATATAATTTTTGATATTTCCTTATCATATCAGATAGAACACAGCATATTCCGTATGCAAAATTTAATAATCTATTGTAAAAAATTACTGTCAATATACATAATTATTTCATGGTATCCATGATCTGATTATGTAGAATTGGTTTATGTGATATTGTATCATTTAAATATTCAATTAGAACTCTCGTCTACAGGAAGATTATGTCAGATTAATAAACCTGCCAGTTGACCGGATGGAAATACCGTCTCCTATATTAGGAATTCTACAGCCATTTTCTCATTCTGGGTGGGGAGCTGAATAGTTACGATTTTCTCATGTTTTCCTATCAGATTGGCCCATGCTTTAGAAATTGAATAAAAATAGTAAGTCAAACAATTGAGAATTACGGTTAGGGATTTTCGTGCCAGTTGCAAACACCACCGAGGATGCCCGAGCCTGTAGCGAAACCTTATAATTATACCATAAATTATTTAATTTTGCTAATTTAAGTTATATCGAAGTTTGAGTGGCGTCCAACTTAGGACATGAAACGACATTTGAAAATCGGCGTCCATCCGGATCCGAATCCGCCCGTGCCCCGAAAAAACGTCTCTACACCGGGTGCCACCTGGCCCGGTCTCTGCAAGTCATTGGCCGGTCGCTGTGGACGCGAGGGTAGCCAGAAGCCTGGTCGCGTCCCGAGGGTCAATGTCCACCGAGAACTCTTCCCCGCTCGGGGTGGTGACCGTTTGGGGCAGCTGGACCGAACATGTTAGCGTCGCGGCATCGAGTAGGACCACCGCCTCGCCCGGTTTCAAGTCCGGCTTACCGGAGCCGAAGGCTATCCGGAACCGGGTGGAGGCGTCCAGACTGGCCTCGCCAGCTACCTGAAGGATGACGTCAGAGGCTTTGGCGGTCCCGGGCAGAATCCAGGAAAGGCCCATACCGGAGAAATCCGCTGCGCCGGTCCCGGAGTCCACGGCGGCCGCTCGGGACCCTCCGATCACCTCAAGGCTGGGCATAGTGGTCGATGTGAGGCCGCGGTCGAGCACAAGCCGGTTGCCGGCGTTCACTAAAGCGCCAGAGCTGAAGCTCGCGCGGTCCGAAAACCTGACGGCCGATCCCGGAGGAGCGGACAGGGAGAGGGACCTGCCGTCTATCGGGCCCCCGGAAAAGACGTAGCCGTCCTCCTCCACCGTCATCCCGCCCGGCCTGACCCCCGTCGGATCGATCCGGACGTCACGGGCACCGTCCGGGCCGAAGACCGCATCGTCCGTCTCCAGATACCTCACCGCGAAACCGGAGTGGAGCCAGCACTTCCCCGCTGACCCGGAGCTTGAGGGGAGCCAGACGTCAGCCTGACTGCCGTTCCACAGGACGGAAGAGCCGGCAGGGAGGACATCCAGCACGGAGCTGATCGCGGTGGCCTGGCTATCACCGTATGACGCATCGTCAAGCGGGGATTCTCCCTGATCGTGAACCGCCGAGTTCCGCATGGTGATCCGGAACCATCCGCGATCGATGAAAGTGAGGAGCCCGGCCGGGTCCATCGTGTACTCCGTGTCCGGAACAGCGGCTCTGCCGTCCTTTTCCAACGTGAATACGGTCGCCCGACCGCCCAGCTCGGCCTCGGATGCCAGGCTGTACCCCGTCCCCGGAACAGGCGCGGACGTGAAGGCGGACAGGGCCACCTCCGTTTGAGTGCCCAGCTTGAGGCTGCCGATTCCCATGAACGCATTGAGCCCGCTCAACGGGATCCTGTTGCCTGACACGTCCAGCCATTTTAGAGACTTATTGTTGCTCACGTCCAAATCTGTCAGCCGGTTGCTGCTGACCACCAGCCCCTCAAGAGAGGAGTTATGACTCAAGTCCAGATCTGCCAGCAGGTTGCCGTTAGCTTCCAGATTTTCAAGAGCGACGTTCCGGCTCACGTCCAGGACTGACAGCCGGTTACCGCTGACTTCCAGATTTTCAAGAGCGATGTTCTGGCCTACGTCCAGAACTTCCAGCCGGTTGTCCTCCACAGACAGCCATTTGAGAGCGGTGTTCCGGCCCACGTCCAGGACTGCCAGCTTGTTCCTGTCCACAGACAGCCATTCGAGATTGGTGTTCCGGCCCACGTCCAGGACTGCCAGCCGGTTGCCGTCTGCAGTCAGTCTTTTGAGAGCGGTGTTCAGACCCACGTCCAGGACTGTCAGTGAGTTGCGATTAATGTCCAGATCATCAAGAGCGATGTTTCTGCTCACGTCCAAAACGGAAAGCTTGTTGTCGCCTACAGACAGACTTTCGAGAGCAGCATTCCGGCTCACGTCCAGAACTTCCAGCTGGTTATTGTTAACCCACAATCCCACCAGAGAGACGTTACGGCTCACATCCAGCACTTTCAGCTGGTTGTAGATTGCCGCCAATAACCTTAGAGAGGTGTTACGGCTCACGTCCAGCACTTTCAGCTGGTTGTTTGATAATGACAGCAATTTGAGTTCTTTGTTCCGGCTCACGTCCAGCACTGTCAGCTGGTTGCTACCTGCATTCAGATCTTCAAGAGCAACGTTCCGGCTGATTTCAATGCTGGAAAGCTGATTCCTTTCCACCGACAGTCTTTTTAAAGCAACGTTCAAGTTCGGGTCAAAAACTGTCAGCTGGTTGCCTTCCGCCGACAGAATTTCAAGAGAGGTGTTCCGGCTCACGTCCAATGCCGTCAGCTGGTTGTTGTATACGTACAGAACTTCAAGAGCTTTGTTTCGGCTCACGTCAAGTGCGGTCAGCTTATTGTTGTCTGCAGACAGCCTTTCAAGAGAAACGTTCAGGCTCACGTCAAGAGCGGTCAGCTGATTGTTCCCCACATCCAGACTTCTGAGGTCAGTGTTTCGGCTCACGTCAAGTGCGGTCAGCTTATTGTTGCCTGCAGACAGCCTTTCAAGAGAAACGTTCCGGCTCACGTCAATAACTGTCAGCTTGTTATAGTCTGCCGACAGACTTTTGAGGGCCGTGTTCAGGCTCACGTCAAGCTCTGTCAGCGGATTGCTGTATATCTGAAGAGTTTCAAGAGCCGTGTTCCGGCTCACGTCCAGCACTGTCAGCTGGTTGTCGCCCGCAGACAGACTTACAAGTGCCGTGTTCCGGCTCACGTCAATAACTGTCAGCTTGTTATAGTCTGCCGACAGACTTTTGATGGCCGTGTTCCGGCTGACGTCCAAAACTGCCAGCTGGTTGCGGTCAGCCGACAGGTTTTCAAGAACGGTGTTCCCGCTCACGTCCAGAACTGCCAGCTGATTGTCGTCCGCATCCAGAACGCTCAGCCGGTCAAGATCGTTCAGGCTCAGGGTTCCTGTCAACTCTTTGCCCTCGACATGAAGCGCAGAGACTCTTAATGTTCCGGAATGCTCTTTCCAGCCGACTCCGGTCCACTGCTCCGGGGGGATGGATTCCGACCAGTCGAGATTCCGGCCGGGGTCGCTGGCGTTTCCGATCTCGATGAGCTTGTTTTGATCGGCGGCGCTGTAGTCGGAGCCGCAGGCTTCTGGCGGGAACCCGAGGAGAAAGAGAAAGCTCATGGCAAAAATTACATACTGGAATAGGGTGTTGAAAATCCGGTTTTCTTGCATTCTGTGGACCTCAGTCTCCTCCGGTTCTTGCGACGGACTGCTGATAGGCGAGCTGAAGGGATCATTTCCCGATTTCACCCTGCCGGGCACCTGATTTCCGATCATGTCCGATCTCCTGCGCATGAAGCGAAATCTGCAAACAGGGGTTCATCCGAATCCGCCCGTGCCCCGCGAAGGCCGGACCCGCGCCCGGCGGTGCCCTGCGGACGGCACCGTCGGCCGGTCACAGGCCGGACCCGGCGGACGTGAGGGCGGCAGGAATCCCGGTCTCGTCCCGGGTATAGGCATCGGCCCCGGCCCCGTCGCCGCCCGGTTCCGGACCGTTCGGGCAGGCCGAAGCGAACGGACCGGCTAAGCGGCATCGGGAAGGAGCGCGGCCCCGTCCGGGGCCAGATCGGCTCCCGGAGCCGAAGGCTTTCCCCAACCGGGCGGAGTCGTCAGGCACGGTCCCGTCTGCGGCCTCAGGCATCGCTTCGCCGGCTTGGCGGTCGGGGGCATCCGGGAAAGGTCTGCCCCGGAGAAGCCCGCGGCGGCACCGTTCACGGAGCGGGCGGAAACCGCCCGGGGATCTCCCGACGCCTCAACGGCGGGTATGGCGGAGGCGGCGAAGCCCCCGTCGGGCGCAAGTCGGCCGCCGACGCCGACGGTCGCGCCTGGGCTTGAGCCTGTCCGGTCCGGAATCCCGGCGGCCGTTCCCGAAGAGGCTGAAAGGCCGGGGGCCCTGCCGTCCGCCGGGTCTCCGCAAAAGGCGTCGCCGCAAGTCTCCGCCTTCATCCCGTCCGGACGGACCTCCGCCGGACCGATCCGGCCGACACGGGCCCCGGACGGACCGGAGACCGCGCCGTCCGTCTCCAGATGCCTCGCCCCGGAACCGGAGCGTGGCCGGTCCTCCCCCACGGGCCCGGATCCTGAAGGAAGCCGGGCGTCCGCCGGACCGCCGTTCCGCCGGACCGGAGAACCTGCCGGGCGGACGTCCGGCACGGAGCTGATGACGGTCGCCTGGCCGTCCCCGTACGGCGTGCCGAGCGGGGATTCGTCCTGATCGTGAGCGGCCGAATTCCACATGGTGATCCGGAACTCGCCTCGATCGAGGAAAGTGAGAAGCCCGGCCGCGTCCATCGTGAACTCCGATCGCTCAACTGCGGCCTTCCCGTCCTTTTCCAGAGTGAATACGGTAGCCCGGCCGCCCAGCACGGCCTCGGAGGCCAGGCTGCACGCCGTCCCCGGAACAGGCTCGGAGGTGAAGGCGGACAGGGCCACGCCAGTTTGAGTGCCCAGGTTGAGGTTGCCGATTCCCATGAACGCAAAGAGCACGCTCGACGGGATCCTGCTGCCTGACACGTCAAGCCATTCAAGAGACTTATTGCTGCCAACGTCCAGGGCCGTCATCAGCCGGTTGCCGTCAACCCACAGGCCAACAAGCGAGGCGTTCCGGCCCACGTCCAGGGTCCTCAACCTGTTGCGGCCCGACGCCAATGTCCTCAAAGAGGCGTTCCGGCTCGCGTCCAGGGCCGTCAGCCGGTTGTCGTCCGCGTACAGGACGCTGAGCCGGTCAAGATCGTTTGGGTTCAACGTTCCTGTCAGCCCTTTGCCCACGACGTCAAGCGCCGTGACTCTTAAGGTTCCGGAAAGCCCCTTCCATCTGACTCCGGTCCAGTGTCCCGGCGGCCTGGTGTCCGCCCAGTCGAGATTGCGGCCCGGGTCATTGGCGCCCGCGACTTCCAGGAGCCGGTCGAGGTCGCCGGCGACGCAGTCCGAGCCGCAGGCTTCTGACGTGACCGCGAAAATGACGAAAAGGCCCAGGAAAAGAATGCCTGTCCGCATCGGACAGCGGCGGCCGCCGCCGGCATTCGTCTTGACCGGCTCCGGTTCCTCCGATTCGAATGCGCTGTTGCCGGAAGATGAACCGGCGGGCCCGTTCCCGGTTTCGGCTGGACGGAGAGGTGAAATTCTGATCATGACCGATTTCCTGGATATTTTACGGAATTTAAGAATCGGCGGGACCGGTTTCAGGAGATCCGCCCGATCCGGCCCCCGAACCGGCCGAGCATATGGACGGGCGAGCGACATTCGTCCCGAAGCGGGGCGAAACCAGGTCCCGGACGGACATCGGGGCGGACCGATGTCTGCGGGCCGACGGGCCGAAGACATGCCGCCGACACGTCGGCAGATGCTCCTTCGACGGCCGTGCCTGCAATACGACCGACAACCCCGGACGATCTTCCTGAAGGCGGCGTTTAGTGCTGATGGCGGCATTTCGGGGCGCCTTCCGCGCCGTCGGCCCCACGGGCCGTTCCGATTCCGAGGCCAGGGACGCCGGCCTACTGGACCGGGACTGCCTGCCGCCGGCATTCCAGTTTCCGCAACGCGCCCTGCCGTCCCGCTCCGTCCCGGTCCTTTCGCGGAAGGAACTGCCAACGAGCTCCCGCGCGCGACGCCCGCGGAAAAGCATGCGGCCCGGCGCCCGGTGAAAGCGGACCGGGGCCTCCCGGAACCGCCCCGTCCGACGCGGACGCGCCCCGCGGCGCACATGGCGGAATTCAGGCCGGACGCCGTCTCTCCCCGTCCCGGAAAATGAACTTCAGGATGCGCGCGTCCGCTCCGCTTCGCCATCCCTCCGCGCTGCGGCCCGTATCCGCGCCCCCCCTGGGAGGTTCTCCGGATCCGGGTCTCCGGCAATTTCGTCTTCCCCCGGCCTCCGGGACTGCTCCCCGGCCCGCAGGAAGGCTAGGCAGGGCCGCACCTCAAACTGCTCCCCGACCGGCGGGCACTCCGTTCGTCCCGTTCCGTGCCCGCAGACGCGGGACGGCGGCGGTCCGGATGCCCCCCGCCGGGCCGGGAAACGGGAAGGCGTCCCTTCCCCCGGCAAGACGGATCCGGGGAGAGGTGTTCCCGCGCCGTGAAGGGCCGGAACGGGCAACGGCCGATCTCTCGGCGATAAAAAATCCGCAATGGTCGGGACCGGAAGCGGGGCTGCCGTAGCGGCGCGGGAAACGGACGCCTCTCCGGAGCGAAAAAGGGCAGCTGCCGTTCCGGAAGAGTAGGCCGCCGCCGGACGGCTCCTGCGGGAGACGGGCAGAAGCGGGGAAATGCGGCGAAGGGGAAGGAAACGCCGGGGACACGGCAGGAGCGAGGTCGCGTGACGGAGCGGGCTTTCCCCCGGCCGCGCCGACGGCTCCGGAAAATCCGGCATGTTCCCGGTCATGATCGGATGGCATCGGCAACAGAAACGCCTTCGTCCGGCATATGGCAGACGACCGCCACGGACGAGGTCGGACATACGGAACTGACGGCGCTCGGAGAGAACGGTCACGACCGGATGCAGAAACCGTCCGTCCAAACCCGAATCAGTGTTGTCTGCAACCTTAATATACCGATTATATGGATTTTCCTGACGCAAGTCAACCGATTATTCCTGACAACCGGAGCAGAATATCCCTCCTTCCCGCTTCCCTCAACAACGCGGGACATGCCCGTCGCCGCCTCCCCTTTTCCTCCAGCGCCTTCGGCAGTCCGGGCGGCAATTCCGATTCCGCGCCTGATCACTGCCCGGCCGAGCATCGAGGACGGGACGCACGTGCCCGGTTCCAGGCCCGCTACCCGCGAAAGGGACTTGCCCGGCCCGGCGGCGGCAGCCCGTGACCGGGCGTGCCCCGACTGTCCCGTCCCTGACCCCGGCGACCCTCCGGACCCTTCCCGCCTCGCGGACGGCTCCGGAGGAGAGCCGCCTCTGCCGCCGGTCCGGGAAGATGAAGGGGACCCCATCGTGAGGGGTTCAGGGCCGATGTTTCCGGACGGGGTCCGCTGCACAAAAAAAAACGCCGTAACTTGTTGAAATTACGGCGTTCTTCGAGATTTTCAGAGTTTCGCGAAAAACCGCGGAAAGGGATGATGGAGCCGTTGAGGGGACTCGAACCCTTAACCTGCTGATTACAAATCAGCTGCTCTGCCAATTGAGCTACAACGGCAAAAGGCCCCGCAGGCCACTTTCTAGCAGAAAACCCGGGAAAATGCCATAGGCGCCCCCCCGGCCCGGAAGGCGGGCGCATGGCCGCGCGGCGGCCCGGCCGGCCGCCGGGCGGGCCGGATCCGGGAGGGAAAGTCCCGCGCCGTCCGCCCCGGGCGCGGGGCCCGGGGGAACGGTCGCGGACGGTCGCCTTCACGCTGGGGGGGGACCGCCTTCACGCTTAAGAGGCGGCCGACACGCAAGGGGCTGCCGGTCTTCGGGGGGCCCGGAAAGGGGCCCTACTTGCCGGACTCCTCTTCCAGGACCACCCGGCGGGAGAGGCGGATCTTGTTGAACTTGTCGATCTCGAGCACCTTCACCTTGATGACGTCTCCCTCGGCCACGGCGTCACGGACGCTCTTGAGCCTCTCGCGGGCCAGCTGGGATATGTGGACCAGGCCGTCCACGCCGGGCATGATCTCCACGAAGGCCCCGAAGTCCACGATCTTCACGACCTTGCCCTCGTAGACGCGGCCGATGTCCGGGAGGTTGGCCCGGGGGTCGGTGCGCTTCCTGATGGCGTCGATGGCCGCCTCGGCCTTCTCCTGGGAGGGCGCGAAGATGGTTATCTTCCCGGAGTCCTCGACGTCTAGGCGCGTCTCGGTCTCGCTCTGTATGGCCTTGATGATCTTGCCGCCTGGCCCTATCACGTCCTTGATCTTCTCGGAGGGGATCTCTATGACCGTCATCTTGGGGGCGTACCTGGAAACCTCGGGGCGCGGGGCGGCGAGAACCTTGCCCATCTGCTCCAGTATGTGCAGCCTCCCGTCCTTCGCCTGGGAGAGCGCCCTCTCCATGACGGGCCGGGTCACGCCCTTGATTTTTATGTCCATCTGGACGGCGGTCACGCCGGCGGAGGTGCCGGCTATCTTGAAGTCCATGTCGCCCAGGTGGTCCTCGTCGCCCAGGATGTCGGTGAGGATCGTGGCCTCGTCCCCGTCCATGATGAGGCCCATCGCCACGCCGGCCACGGGGGCCTTGATGGGGACGCCGGCGTCCATCAGCGACAGGGTGGCCGAGCAGACGCTGGCCATGGAGGACGAGCCGTTGGACTCCAGGACCTCGCTCACCACGCGGATGGTGTAGGGGAAGTCCTCGGAGACGGGCAGGACCGCCTTCAGCGCCCTCTCGGCCAGGGCGCCGTGCCCGATCTCGCGGCGGCCGGGGGACGAGAGCCTCTTCACCTCCCCGGTGGAGTAGGGCGGGAAGTTGTAGTTCAGCATGAAGGCCTTGGAGGTGTCGCCTATGAGCGACTCGAGGCGCTGCTCGTCGTAGCTGGAACCCAGGGTCGCCGTCCCGAGGCTCTGGGTCTCGCCGCGGGTGAAGACCGCCGAGCCGTGGGCCCGGGGCAGTATCCCCACCTCGCAGTCGATGGGCCGCACGTCGGTGAGGCTCCGGCCGTCTATGCGCTTCCCATCGTTCAGGATGAGCCCGCGCAGGACGTCGGACTCCAGGCGCCTGAACGCCTCGGCCGGGTCGGAGGAGCCGCCGGACGCGTCCGCGTAGTCGCGCTTCATGCGGTCCTTCAGGGCGGCCAGGCCCTTCTGGCGGGGCTGCTTCTCGCGGACGGTCAGGGTCTCCAGCATCTCCGAGCGGCGCTCGGACTTTATCCTCTCGATGAGCTCCTCGTCGCGGACGACCTCGATGGGCTTCCTCTTCTCCTTGCCGGCGGCCTTCTGGAGCTCCAGCTGGAGCTTGAGGAGCGGCTGCACGGCGTCCTTGGCGAGGAAGATGGCCTCGAGGATGTCCGACTCGGAGGCCTCCCTGGCCCCGCCCTCCACCATCACCACGGCGTCGGCGGAGGACACCACGATGAGGTAGATGTCGGAGGCGGCCACCTGGGCCTGCGTGGGGGCGGTCACGAGCTTCCCGTCCGTCCGGCAGACCCTGGTCCCGGCGATGGGGCCGTCGAAGGGTATGTCGGAGAGCATGAGCGCGGTGGACGCGCCCAGAAGCGCCAGCATGTCGGGGTCGTACTTGTCGTCGACGCTCCAGGCCTGGCAGATGACCTGGGTCTCGTAGGTCCAGGCCCTGGTGATGAGCGGCCTTATGGGCCTGTCGATTATCCTCGCGGTTAGCGTCTCCTTCTCCGACCCGCGCCCGAGCTCGCGGCGGAAATAGTTGCCCGGAATCCGCCCTACCGAGTAGAGCCTCTCCTGGTAGTCCACGGTGAGCGGCAGGAAGTCCAGCCCCTCCCGCACGTCGAAGGATGCCTGGGCGGCAGCCATCACCATGGTCTCCCCCATGGCGACCACCACGGAACCCGAGGCCTGCCTGGCCAGCTTTCCGGTCTCGATTGAGATCCGCGAGTCCCCGAACTTCGTTTCTACTTTCATTTCTTCTCCTTGCCCCAAACGTCCTTCCTCGGGGCCTGTTGCCCTCCCGCCTCGCGCGCCGCGGCGCTGCTCGGCCGCTAATCGCCTGACATCACGTCGCCCGATCCCTCGCGCGCCGGCGGAAGCCCTCGGACGGCGCATGCCTCGATGCGCTGCGCCGCATTTCCGAACCTTGACTTTCTCTCTCCCGATCCGTTTCCCCCGCCCCTTCCGGCAGGCCCAGGGCGCGCCGAACGGCCGCATGCCCCGGAGCCGCGGGGGCTTTCCCGGACGGGGCCCGGTTTCCGGCGGCCGGGACACCTTTCCGGCTGACATTCCCGCGCGGGCGCCGGGCACCGGCGCCCCGCGGCCGGGCTTCCGCGCGGACGGCCCCCGTCCCCGCCCCCGCCGGGTATCCGGGGGGGCGGGGCGGGGGCGCGGCGGGAAGGGCGCCGGACCCTTCCCGGCGGAACGCGCTCCGGGCCCTAGCGGCGCAGCCCGAGCTTCGCTATGAGATCGCGGTAGCGGTTGACGTCCTTGCGCTTCAGGTAGTTCAGAAGACGCCTGCGCTGGCCGACCAGCTTCAGGAGCCCCCTGCGGGAGCAGTGGTCCTTGTGGTGGGTCTTGAAGTGCTCGGTCAGGTTCACGATACGCTCCGTCAGAAGCGCCACCTGCACCTCGGTACCGCCCGTGTCGGTCTCGTGCAGGCGGTTTCCCGCTATGATCTCCTCTGTCTTCTCCTTGGTGATGGACATTTAAGTCTCCCTGCCTGTCTGGGCGCGCCTCGGCGCCGGTTGGTGCCCCCCCGGCTGGCCGGCGGGTGGCTGTAGGACCCGCAGGGGCCGCAAGAAAGGCCCCCGGGGACGTGAAGGGTAGCTGTCCGGACCGCCGTTCCCGTCCGGTCCGGCCCCGCGGGGGGCGGGCGGTCCGCCCGGCCCCGAGTACTCCCCGATGGCGACGGGCCGGCCCCCGCAGGTGACGACGACCGTGCCCGCCGGGTATCCCCCCCTCGGCGCCGGCCAGTCCGGCTGCCCGGGGAGCCTGAAAATCCTCTCCGGCGAGAGCGTCCCGCCGTTCAGCGCGCCGCCGCGGCCGAGGGCGGCCGACTCCTCCGGGGTCGCCCGGTATTCCGGGACGTCCGGCACGGCATGGCGGAAACCCAGGAGCGCCCGACTTATGTCCTGGAGGGAGAAGGGGGGCTCCAGGGCCAGATCCAGGCCGAAAGGCCCCAGGGACTCCCGGCGGAGCTCCTGGAGCGCGCCGCCCCCCAGTCCCAGCGCGGCCCCCAGATCGTTCGCGAGCGACCTCACGTAGAAGCCGCATCCGACCCCGATCCGGAAGTTCAAGAGGGGGGGGGCCCAGCCGAGGATCTCGCAGGAGCGCATGAAGGCGGGCCTCTCCGGGAGCGGGTCCGCGGCCCTGCCCGCCCTGGCGTCCCTGTAGCTCGGCCTGCCCCCGACCTTGACGGCCGAAAAGGCGGGAGGCCTCTGGGGACGCGTGCCGAGGAAGGCCTCCAGCGCCTCCCTCACGGCGGGGAGTTCCGGGAAGGGGCCGCCGTGCTCCGAAAGGGTCTCCCCGGTCACGTCCAGCGTGTCGGTGACGAGCCCCAGGCGCATGGTCCCCGAGTAGACCTTCTCCATGCCCACCACGAGCGGCAGTAGCTTCACGGCGGAGCCCACGAGAATGCCCACGAGCCCCGTGGCGTTGGGATCGAGCGTGCCCACGTGGCCGGTCTTGAGCCCGACTATCTTCCTCACCGCCCTGGTGAGCGAGAAGGTGCCGGCGCCCTTGGGCTTGTCGGCGAACACCAGGCCGGTCATGGGGCCGCCGGCTTCGGCCCCGGCCTCCGCGGAGGGCGGGCTTCCGGATCCCGCGGGGCCGGACTGCGGGAAAACGGGGCCGGCGGGGCCGCCGGCTGGAAAAACGCGACTTTCCATCTGTCCGTGCTCAGCACCCCTCCCCTGGAAGAACTCGGGCGAGCCCGGCCAGGAACCTTTCCAGGGCCTCCCGGCAGACGGGGGACGGATCGGTGTACGCGGCGGCCAGCACGTGCCCGCCTCCCCCGTAGCCGGCGGCCACCGCCCGGGCGGATACCGGGTAGCGGCTCCGGAGGCTCACCTTCACGCGACCGCGCCCGTCCTCCTTGAAGAGGGCGGCCAGCTCCACGCCCTTGACCGAGCGGGGGTAGTCCACGAAGCCCTCGGAGTCCTCCCTCGCGGCCCCGGAGCGCTCCAGCATGTCGGAGGTCAGGAACATCGCGGCCACCCGGCCCCCGAGGTGGAACTCCATGCTGGCCAGGGACAGCGAGAGGAGCCTCATCCGGGCCGGGCTGAAGCTCTGGTTCAGCTTGCTGTTGACCCCCTCCAGATCCCCGCCCAGCTCGACCAGGCCGGCGGCCTCCCGCAGCGCCGCCGCGGTGGTGTTGGCCTGGGCGAAGAATCCCGTGTCGGAGACTATGGCGGCGAGGAGGGACTCCAGGATGGGGGGGGTGAAGTCCAGCCCCATGGCCCTCATGAGCCTCGCCACCATCTCGCCGGTGCTGGAGGCGCCGGGGTCGTGGTAGAGCCCCGCGCAGGATACCAGCGGCTCGGCATGCACGTGGTGGTCTATCACCAGATACGGCGGGAGCCTGCCCTGCCAGCTCCCGGGGGTGGCGTCCGGCCAGATCCGCTCGGGGCCGTGGCAGTCCACGAATACCGCGAGATCCCACCCGCCGGCGGCCAGATCGTCCGGGGAGTCCGCCAGGACGTGGAACCCGCAGGCGCCCTCCAGAATGAAGCGCGTGTTGGGCGCAATCTTCCCCGAGGTCCCCACCGCCGCCTCGCGGCCCGCGCCGCGCAGGGCCGCGCCCAGACCCACGGAGGCTCCCAGGGCGTCCCCGTCCGGCTGGTAGTGGCCCATGACGATGATCTTCCGCGCGGCTGCGAGCCGTTCCATGAACTCCGGATCGGGCCGGATCGGCTCGCCGTCCACCGGGCAGGTGGCTCCGACCGAGGGGGGGTCCCCGGGCGCCGGGCGGGGATCGGGGCGTGCGGGCGGCGTCTCGCTCATCTCGGGGCCGCCTCGGACGTCTGCCGGGAAGGCGCGGGAAGGGCGGGGCCGGCCGCCTCGGACCCGGCCTGGGGGGAAGGGATCTCAGGCATCGCCGTCCCCGTCCCCGGTGTCCCCGGTGCCGCCTCCCGGACCGGAGCCGCCGTCTCCGGAGCCGTGGTCCCCGTAAGCCGGGCCCCCTCCGGAGGCCGCGCGGCCGACGGCGGGGGGGGCCGCGGACGAAGGCCCGTCCCCCGCCCTCAGGGCCGCTATGGAGGGGTCGCCGGCGAGAATCTCCATGACCCTCTGGGCGTAGCCGGGGTTCCTGTCGAAGAGGAAGACCACCTCGGGGGTGAACCTCAGCGACAGCTCGGAGGCGAGGTTCGCCCGGACGAAGCCCCTGGCCTTGCGGAGGGCCCTCTCGGCCTCGGCCCGTTCCCCGTCCCCGCCCAGGACGCTGTAGTAGATGTAGGCCCTGCGCATGTCCGGGGAGACCTTGGCGCGGGTCACGGTGAGGGACCGGAGGCGCGGGTCGGATATCCGCGTCACGAACAGGCTCGACACGAAGTCGCCTATGACGCTCGCGGCCTTCTGCACCCTGCGCTCACCCATCGTCCACCCCTAGCCCATGTCCCCGAGGTTCAGGCACTCCAGACGGGAGTCCACCACCTCGGCGTCCGCGCTGGACTCTATGAAGTCCAGCATGCGGTCCAGCACGCTGTTCAGTATCCTGGCATCGGCCCCGCACACGCAGAAGCCCAGCACCGCGGTGTCGCGGGAGTTCAGCTCCGCGGGGCCGCCCACCTCGGAGGCGGCCGCGTTGAAGCGGGACTTCACGCGCCCGAGAAGGCTCTTCACCACCTTCCTCCTGCCCTTCAGGCTGTCCTGGCCCTCCATGAAGAGAGTGACCTCCAATACGCCCACCACCATGCCTGGGAACCCCGCCTCGCGAAACCGTCTCCGGGACCGGCCGCGTGAAAGCCGTCGGCGGGCCGCCTTCCGGCCCGTTCCGGGAAACGCCGGCCGGGATGCCGCTTGCCCGCGGCCGCGCTCCCGCCGATACCGCCCGTGCGCCCTGCGGGACGCCCGGACGGGGCCCCGGGGGCGACCGGCGGCCGCCCCCCCCGTCCGCGCGCCGGGTCCGGCGAATCCGGCCCCCGCGCCTTCATGCCCGGGCCGCTCAGTCGGCCTTCGAGGCCTCCGCGGCGGCCTCGGCGGCCTGCGCCCTGGCCTTCTCGGCGGCCCGCTCGACCGCCGGGTTCACGAGCTCGACCGTGGCGGCGGTCTCCTCCACCTGGTAGCACTCGATGCGGTCGCCCACCTCGCACTCGCCGAAGCTCTCGAGGCCGATGCCGCACTCGTAGCCCTCGAGCACCTCGCGGACGTCGTTCTTCAGGCGCTTCAGGGTCCCGATCCTGCCCTCGTAGACGACGTTCTTGCCCCGATGCACGCGGGCCTTCGCGCCGCGGAGGACCTTGCCCTCGGTGACGTAGGAGCCGGCCACGGGGCCGACCTTGGTGATGTTGAAGATGGCCCGCACCTCGGCGGCCCCAAGGAGCACCTCGTGCTTCACGGGGTCCAGGAGCCCGGCCATGGCCTCCTTCAGGTCGTCCAGGAGCTTGTAGATGACGTCGTAGTAGCGGATCTGGACCTGCTCCGCCTCGGCGAGCTCCTGGACCCTGCCCGTGGCGGTCTTGACCCCGAAGCAGATGATCAGGGCCGAGGAGGCGGACGCCAGCATCACGTCGGTCTCGGAGGGCTGGCCCACGCCGCCGTGGAGCACGTGGATCTGGATCTCCTGGGTGGAGAGCCGCGAGACCGAGTCCTGGATGGCCTCGAGGGAACCCTGGACGTCGGCCTTCAGGATCAGGTTCAGGTCCTTGACCGAGCCCTCCCTCACGCGGTCGAAGAGGTTCTCGAGGGTGAGGCGGGTGGTCTTGACGAGGGTGCTCTCCCGCTGGCGGGTGAGCCTGTGCTGGCTCACCTGGCGGGCCTGCTTCTCGTCGGACATGGCGATGAACTCGTCCCCCGCGAGCGGGACCCCGCTTATGCCCTGGATCTCCACGGGCATGGAGGGCCCGGCCGAGTCCACCCTGCCGCCGTTGTCGTCTATCAGGGCGCGGAGGCGCCCGTAGTGGACGCCGCAGACGTAGGCGTCCCCCTGCTTCAGGGTGCCCTCGTTCACCAGCACCGTGGCCACGGCGCCGCGGCCCTTGTCGAGGCGGGCCTCGATGACGCGGCCCCTGGCCGGGCCGTCGGAGCGGGCCTCCAGGTTCAGCAGATCCGCCTGGAGGAGGATCATCTCCAGGAGGGCCTCCACCCCCAGGCCGGACTTGGCGGAAATGTCGCAGAACACGGTGGTGCCGCCCCAGGCCTCGGGGGAGAGCCCCAGCTCCGCCATCTCGCGGCGGATGCGCTCCGGGTCGGCGTCTGGCTTGTCTATCTTGTTCACCGCGACCACGATGGGGACCCCCGCGGCCTTGGCGTGGTCCGCCGCCTCCCGGGTCTGGGGCATGACCCCGTCGTCGGCGGCGACTATCAGGACCACGATGTCGGTCACCTGGGCCCCGCGGCTCCTCATGGAGGTGAAGGCCTCGTGGCCGGGGGTGTCCAGGAAGGTGATGAAGCGGTCCCCCACCTGGACGTGGTAGGCCCCTATGTGCTGGGTGATGCCGCCGGCCTCGCCCTCCTGGATCTTGGACTTCCTGATGTAGTCCAGGAGCGAGGTCTTGCCGTGGTCGACGTGGCCCATGATGGTCACCACCGGGGGCCGGACGTGCTTCTCGTAGGAGTCCCCGACCTCGGGGAGCTGGAAGTACTCGTCCTCGTCGAAGGCGCTCTTCTCCACCTCGTAGCCGAACTCGTTGGCGACGAGCGAGGCCGTGTCGAAGTCCAGCGACTGGTTCATGGAGGCCATGACCCCCATGCCCATGAGCTTCTTGATGATGTCCCCGGACTTCAGGCTCAGGCGGTGCGCGAGCTCGGAGACGGTGATGGCCTCGTCCACCTTGATGCGGCGCTTGGAGGCCTTGGGCACGGTTATCTCGGTCTTCTGGTGGGACTTCTTGACGCCCTTGCCCTTGCCCTTGCGGGCCCGGACCCAGTCGCCCTCGGAGTAGATGTCCGAACGCTCGAAGACCTCGCGGCGGCGGCCGGCGCCGGGGCGGGCCTCCTCGCCGCCCTCGTGCCCCCCGCGGCGCTTGCGGTCGCGCTTGCGTCCCTCCGCGGCTTCAGGAGGGGGAGCGACCGCCGCGGGGGCGGCGCCGGGACGGTTCCAGGGCGGGCCGCCCGGACGCGCCCCGGGGCCTCCGGGCCTGGGCGGGAAGCCTCCGGGACGGGGGGGGCCTCCCGGCGAGTAGGGCCTGGGAGCCCCCGGTCCGGGAGCGTAGCCTCCCCTGTACCCCGGCGGGCTCCCGTAGGGACGCGGGGCGGGCCCGCTGCCGGGGGCGGTGGAGGGGGCCCAGGTGTGCTTGACGCCCACCACCTTGGCGCGGTCGCCTCCGGCCTCCGCCGCGGCCTTCGCCCTTTCCTGGGCGAGCTCGCGCGTGACCTTCTGGCCGGCCGGGCGGGGCGCCGCGGCCGGAGGGGCCGCGGGGGGGACGGGTCCCGCGTCCTCCCCTTCGCCGGCGGACTCCGGAGAGGCGCCGTGCACCGGGGCCTCCCCGGCTCCGGCAGGAGCGGTGCGGGCGGCGGCTTCCGCGGCGTTGCCGCCCGCGTCCGGGGGCGTCTCCCCCGGCCCTTCTTCCGGCAGGCGGGAAGCGGCCTCCCCGGACGGCGCTTCGGCCGGGCCGGAAGGGGGGAAGGCGGGCGCGGCCGCCTCACGGGCTGCCCCGTCGGGAGCGGGAGCCCCGCCGGGGCCGTCGGCCGCCTCCCGGACGGAATCCCCGCCCGGGGCGGGGGGCGGGACCAGCGTGATGCCGGCCGCTCCCTCGGTTCCGGGGGCGGCGCCCGGGGCGCCGCCCAGCGGCCTGGCTCCCCGGGCGCCCCGGGGGGCCCGGGGCCGGGGGGGCGGGGGGGGAGGCGGATCCTGGGGCCTGAGCCGCAGGAAGTCCGGGCGCGGTGGCTGCGGGGGCGCGGGGGCGGGCCCCTGGCCCCTGCGGCCGCCCCTGGCCTCGGCGGGGGACGGCGGGGGCGCGGGGCTGGTCCTGCCCACGATGGTGGCCCTGTCGAAGCCCCGGCCCCTCAGGGTCACGGGCTTCCGTTCGGGAACCGGGGACTGCGGGG
>JAISEQ010000002.1 GCA_031264045.1 Deltaproteobacteria bacterium | reverse complement strand
CCCGTGCCGCGCCCTCGGCGCCGCCCCACCGCACGCGGCGCCATATGGCGACGCTCATGGGATCGAAGGCCAGGCGGTGGTAGGAAAGCATGAGCTCCCAGGCCTCGTCCGAGACCCTCAGGAGGGACGCGCGGAAGAGGGGCGCCCGGGAGACGTCCTTCAGGGCCGAGTGGTGGCGGGCCTCCAGTGCTGCCAGGCGGGCCTCCCTGCGCCTCGCGTCCTGGTAGCGCAGGTCCTCCTCGGAGAGTATCTCGGAGACGGCCGGGACCCTGCGGGTCCAGACCTGCACCGGGAAGCCGCCCTCGCGCGGGTGGAGCGACAGCCTGAACACGTCTCGGCTCCCGAGTATCTCCTTAAGCCTCCGGCGCATGAGCTGGGGGTCCAGGCCGCCTTCGAGCCCGGCCTTGACGGTGGTTATCATGGGCCCGGCGCTCCTGGGCTCGGAGGCGGCGAGCCCCCCCCCGGTGAGGAGGGCCGACTGGCCCGGGGCGAGCGGCATGACGAGCGCCAGATCGTCGCCCTTCGCCCGGCGCACCCTGCCGCGCTCGGCCGGGGTGAAGTCCGGAGGCGCGTACGCGAAGGGATCGTGGCCCTCGGGCAGGCGCAGGTAGGCGGCCTCGTCGTCGGCCGGGGGCTCGTGGGCCGGGGCCGCGCCGGGGAACGCCGCCGCCCCGGAGGGGGCGTCCGCCGCGTCGCCCGGGGACCCGTCGGCGGGGGGCGCGGGCAGGGCCTTCACATCGACGCGCCCGAAGGCGTCCAGCGGGAACTCCTGGAGGATGACGATGCGCTCCGGCACCATGTATCCGGGCAGGCGGTCGGTCAGGTAGGCCTTGACGGTCGAGGCCGCCGAAGGCGGGTTCCCCGAAAGCGTCAGGTACGCGCACAGGTAGGGTTCGAAGTAGGATGAGTAGTCCTCGCGGCGCACCACCAGCGCCTCCAGGACCCCGGCCGCGCCCAGGAGCGTCCTCTCCACCTCGTGCAGCGGCACGCGCACCCCGCGGACCACCGCGGCCTCCCCCGCGCGGCCCATGTAGTCGAGACGCCCGTCCGGGCGGCGGCGGGCCATGATGCCGGTCCTGAACAGCCTTCCCGCATGGTACTCGGGCGGCGAGATCGTCGCGAAGGGATCGCGGATGAAGGCCCGCGCGGTCTCGCCGGGCCTCCCGTCGTAGCAGGTCGCGGTCTGGACGCCGCCGCAGTACAGCTCCCCGGGGAAGCCGGCCGGTACGAGCCTCATCTCGCGGTCCAGCAGGTACGACGGGCAGTTGGGGACGGGCCGCCCCATGGTCTCGGGGAAGAAGCCCGGGCGGGCGTCCTCCGCCAGGGACGTTATGGCGCACTCCGGGAGCCCGAAGCAGTTCACTATCCTGCATCCCGACGTATCCCTTATGAGATCCTTCAGGTTGTCGCCGGAAAGGCCCCTGCCCCAGGTGAGGATGGTCTTCAGGCCGTACAGCGGGTGGCGCGAGGCGTAGCGCCTGAGCTTGCGCAGCGGGAGCGAGAGCGATGTGACGCGGTTAGTGTGGATGGTCTCCCACAGGGCGTCCTCGCCGCCCCCCCCCAGCGGGTAGACGGCGGCCCCGCGCGTCAGGGGCACGAGGATCTCCATGAGCGACACGTCGGACGAGGGGGTGGCGAACGCGCAGTGCACGTCCCCGGGGGCTATGTCCAGGAAGTCCCCGGCCCAGGCGAGCTGGTTGAACAGCGCCCGGTGGCTCACGACCACACCGCGCGGGGCCCCCTGCCGGGGCCGGCCCGTTCCGCACGCCTGCGCGGCCCCCGGCCCGCGGGGAGGCAGGGGTTCCGGCCCGCCGCCGGGACCGGCGGACGGGCGCGCCCCGTCCGGGGAAGAGGCGTCCGCGCCCGGCGCGGCGCCGGATCCCGGGGCGGACAGGCCTGCGGGCTGGCCGTGCTCCCCGGACCGGACGAGGAGCCTGCCGGAGACGTATACCATGTAGGCGGCGGAGTCCGGATCTATGGACACCCTGTCGCGCTCGCGCTTCACGAAATGCACGGAGAGCTTCGAGAAGCCCATGACGCCCGAGGATCCGCCCTTCAGGAAATAGCCCTGGGGGTCGGCCACCGGGGCGTCGCCGAGCGCGTCCATGGCGCCCGCGAGGTTCTGCGGGAGCCGCTGGCCGCAGACGACCAGATCGGGCGAGGCCTCCTCCAGGAGCGATCTGAGGAGCGGGGAGGGCATCTCGGCGGAGAGCGGCACCGCGCAGGCCCCGCTCTTCAGGACTCCCAGGAGCACGGCCGGGTACCCGGCGTCCCCGTTCCCGAAGACGAGGGCCACGCGGCTGCCCGGCCCGTAGCCGGCGACCTTCAGCTGCGCCGCGAACTTCTCGGACTCGTTGTCCAGATCCCTGTAGCTGTGGGTGAGATCGGCCCCGGCCACCGCGACCGCGTCCGGGTTCTCCCTCGCGGCCCCGGCGAAGAGGTCCAGGGCCGTCTGGCCCGAGTACTTCAGGGGCCTCGCGTTGTTCTGGCGCACCAGGCTCAGGTCCTGATCCTGGTCGGAGAGCCTGAGCGACCCCAGGGTCTCCCCCGCCGCGGCCGCGGCCTCGTCCATGACGTTCTGGAAGGCGAGCGCTATGACCTCCACCTGCCAGTGGTCGTAGAGGGCCGTGCGGTAGGCGAAATGCAGCTCGGGCTTGGACGCGTGGTCCCGCACGTTCAGGGAGAGCGAGCAGGCGCCGGGGGAGCCCGACTCCCTCACGCGCTCCACGTCGGCGTCGCCGAACTCGAAGGGGGGGAGATAGGAGTAGCCGTGGGTGAACACGTCCGTGCCGAGCGGCGTCAGGGGCGCGAGCCCGCCCCGGGAGATGAAGTCGCACCCGGCAGCGCGCCCCAGCGCCCCCTCCATCTCGCGGAGCAGCCCCGAGAAGGTCCCCCCCCAGGGGAGCGCGGCATGGAGAGGCATCTGGAGGGCCAGGGGCCCCAGTGGGGCCTCCCCGGAGTCCGAAGCCCGCGACCCGGCCCCCCGGTCGCCCGGAAGCTCCATGCCGAAGGTCACGGCCTCGCCGGACGTGAGCCTGCCCAGCACCACGGCCCAGACCCCCGCTAGGAACAGGGACTTGGGAACGCCCTCGCGGGCGGAGGCCTCGATCAGGCGCTCGTTGGTCTCGGGGCGCAGGCGCATCGTGACCGAAAGCACGCCCCCCCCCTCCTTCAGCTCGGAGAATCCCGGGCGTCTCGGTATGCGCGTGGGCGCGTCCACGGGGGCCAGCGCCTCCTTCCAGGACTTGAGCCCCCGCTCCAGGCCGTCCGGGCCCGGCAGGTCCCGGAGCGCGGCCGAGATGCCGGGGAACTCGGGCATCGTGCCGTCCGTCCCAGAGACCAGCCACTCCAGGACCCTCTTCGCCGAGCGGGGATCGAAGACAAGCCTCGAGGTGGAGAGCACGAGCTCCGAGGAGTCCCGGCCGGTCTTCACCAGCGCCGCCCTGAAGCCCCCGGCCTTCAGCGTGTCGGAGAGATCCTCGGCGTCGGCGGCGGTCATCTCGGCCAGGCGCCTCTCGCGCTGCACCATGGAGAGCCCCGAAAAATCCGCGAAGCGCAGCATCTCGGAGACCTTCGGGACCCTGCGGACCAGCACGTTCACGGGCGGCGTCCCCGGGTTCACCGCCAGGCGCATCAGGTCCAGCCGCAGGCACAGCTCGCCGACGCGCCAGCAGACCTTCGCCGGATCGAGAATCCCCCTCACCACGGCCCTGCGGGCCTCCACCCTCGTGGAGGGCGGGGGGGCGGGGAGCCGTCCGGGGAGAAACCAGTCCTCCTGGCCGGGGACGCAGGGGAGCGCCTTCTGCAGGGCGTCCCCGTAGAGGGAGGCCAGCTCCAGGCGCCTGGGGCCGGGCAGCCCCTGGGGGAAGCCCGCGAAGGGGCTGGGGTCGGCGGGAAGGAGCGTCTCCTCTTCCGGGGGGAAGGCGGCGCCGAAGGTCTCCCCTCCCCCCGCGCCGCCTCCGGCCGCCGCCCCCGCGGGAGCCGCTCCGGAAGGTGCCTCACCGTCCCGGGAAGCCGCGGCGGGGGCCGCGCCGCCGGTCGAGGGCACGGACGCCCCGGAAGGGGCGCCGGCCGCCCCGCCGGCGCCCGGGAAAGCGGACCCAGCGGGATCCGGACCTCCTGCCCCCCCCGATCCCGGAGCCGCTCCGTCCACGTCCCCGCCGGAGGCGCCGCGTCCGGCGGGGACGCCGGCCGCCCCGGCCCCCCCTCCCGGCCCGCCCTCCCCGGGCCCAGGGGAGACGCCTTCCGCGGCGGGCCCGCCCGTTCCGGGCGGGACGAGCCGGGAGCCTGCCAGCGCGAACTCCTCCTCGTCGGAAGTTCCGGGCTCTGGCTCCAGCGCGGGGCAGGCCAGCCGGGCCAGCCTCTCCCAGGAGCGGACGACGTTGTCCAGGAGGGTCCTGGAAGTCGCGTGCGAGAGGGACTCGGAAACCTTCAGGAAAAGGTGCACGCTCCTGCGGTCCTCGGCCGCGTGGAGGTTCACGGCGGAGGAGCCCCCCGAGGGGGGGAGAGGGATGAAGGTCCCCTCGGCCCCCGGCCAGGAGAGCAGATCCGGGGGGAGGTACTCGTGCGAGACGCGGATCTCGGGAACGCCGGGATGCTCGGGGGCGAGATCCTCCGCGGGGCAGGAGCGGAAGCGGTCCGAGTCGCGGAACGCCTCCTGGAGGGCGCTGGCCCAGGCCAGGGCGGCCTCCTCCCCCGCCTCCGGGACGGCGGATTCCCCGTCCGCCGCGGAGCCTTCCGGGCCGGGGCCGGCCGCCGCGGGGGGTGCCGGCACCAGAAGGAGCGCCGTCCTCGCGAAGGAGCCCACGGCCCCCGAGGAGTCGGGGCCGGGGCGGCCCTTCCAGAGCCTTCCGAACAGCCACGGCCCCGGCCGCTCCGGGAAGCTCCGGGCCAGGGCCAGGGCCAGGGCTCCCGCGAAGAAGACCTCCGGGGAGATTCCGGAGGAGGAGACCCATCCGCGGTAGGCGTCCAGGGGGGGGCCGGTCAACTCGCGGGTGAGGAGCCTCGCGCGGCCCGAGGACTTCAGGAGCGGGTTGTCCAGCGGGAGCGACACGGGCGCGGGGGGGCCGCCGGCGTCCCGGGCCGGCGCTCCGGGATCCGCCCCCCCCGCTTCCGGGCGGCCGGAGAGGACGGACGTCCAGCGCTCCCGGGCAATCTCCGCGCGGCCCTTCACGCCGTCCGGGGACCAGGACGGGGGGGAGAGAAGGTAGCGCTCCACCTCGGCCTCGGCGGCGGAGAGATCCTCGGGGGCCAGGAGCTGGGTCTGGCGGCGCATGAGCGCGTCCAGGTCGCGGAGCAGGATCTTCAGGCTCTCGCGGTCGACGGCGGCGGAGATCGATTCCAGGAGGAAGACGGAGTACCCGCCGCGCTCGATCAGGGCCGCGCCCGCGAGCGGGGCGACGCCGGGATCCCTGGGGCCCGTGAAGGGCCTGACCGCGTCGGCGTCGGTCTCGGAGGCGAAATCGGAGACGACGTTCAGGCGCATGGGCGCCTCGTCCTCGGTCTTGAGCCACGCCCCGTCGGCGGAGCGCCGCACGCTCCGGTTCAGCGCCTCGTGGCGGGCGGAGAGCTCCAGGAGCGAGTCCTTCAGGAGCTCCGCGCCGACCTGGCCCTCCAGGCGGAAGGCCACGGCCTCCCTGCCCGAGGGGGCGACGCTCTCGCCTTCCGGGGCCGAGAACGCCGCCGCGCGGGCGGCGGGGAGCTCCACGTAGACCCTGGGCGCCCCGCGCCCGGCGGCGAACCCGTAGCCGCCCTCGCGGAGGGCCTGGACGGCCCTGACGGCCGCGTCCCCGAGCTTCCGGATGTCGTCCGGGCCGTGGGCGGCGGAAACCGCCATGACCCTCCCGGCGCCCCGGCTCTCCCGTGACCCGGAGTAGACGCCGGACTCCAGCAGGAGAAGCCTGAAGAGCTCGGACTCGAAGGCCGCCATGGCGGGGTCCGCCGGGCCCAGGCGCTGGAAGCGGAAGAAGGGCCCGAAGCACCTGAGCCTCAGGGGGGCGCCCCTGTCCTGGAACCAGAGGTTGAGCCTCAGGGACAGCGACTCCAGGAGCTCCCCCGCCCTCCGGCGGTAGGCCCCGGCGTTCTCCCCGAGCCATCCGAGGGCGCCGGCCAGGGCCGCGAGCGACAGCGGGTGCGGCGGCGGGCCCAGGGCGCCCGCCGCGCCGCGCACGTCCACGGTCTCGAGAAAGCCCTCGGCCGCGGACACTATGCCCAGGGGCAGCCCGCCCGAGAGCCCGGAACCCCACACGGAGAGATCCGCCGCGGACCCCAGCCATGCCCCCGCCCCGCCGGGCAGGAACCCCGGGCCCAGGACGGTCTCGTCGAAGATCACCGCCGCCCCCCGCTCCCTCGCCGCGCGGCAGAGCCTGGACAGGTACGAGGGGCTCTGGAAGCGCAGATCGGACGACGGGGCCGGCTCCACCACGGCGGCCGCCAGCCTCGGGGCCGCCTCGGCCAGGGCCGAGAGTGCCCGCTCGGAGCCGTAGTCCAGGAGGAGCAGCCCGCCCGCCTCCTCGGCCCCGGAAACCCCGGAAGGCCCGCGCGGGGGGGCGGGACGGCCGTCGGCGAGCCAGGCGCCGTCGGGACAGTCCGCGGCGACGGAGTCACCGGCGAAGGCCATGTGCTCTCGGAGGCCCGGGAGGTTCCGGGAGAAGGCCGCCACGAGCCTCCTGCCCGTGGCCGCCCTGGCCAGGAGCACGGCCGCCCTCATGGCGGAGCCCTCGGAGGCGAAGAAGGCGCTCCTGGCGCCGCGGGACAGCACGGGCACGGCCAGGGCCGCGGCGCAGCGGGCGGCGTCCGACAGGGCGCCCTCCCCGGGAAGCCCGCGGTCCAGCATGCGCGAGACGGCCTCGGCCACCATGGGCGGGTTGTGGCCCAGGACCCCCATGGCGACGGAGAAGTCCAGGCAGTCGTTGCCGTCCAGGTCCATGAAGCGGGCCCCGGCCGAGTGCTTGACGACTGGGGGGGCCAGGGCGCCGGACAGGGGCCCGGGGCCGGGCGCGGTTCCCCTGACCCCGGCCAGGCCGGGGGTCTCCAGGGCCTCGCGGGACAGCCGGGTGCGGTCGCGGAAGCGCTTCACCAGCCCGTCCGCGAACTCCGCCTGGGCGGGCGTGAGCTCCAGCGGGGCGGGCACCCGGTAGCTGGGATGGGCGTGCGGCGCCCGGCCGGCCTCCGGCGGTCCGCCGTGGGGGGACGGCGCTCCGGGGACATGGACGCCGAAGGGCGCGCCGTCCCCGTCCCGGGCATCCGTGCCCTTCTGGTCCGTGGTGTCGGCCGAGACCTCCGCGCCGGAACCGGCGGGGGCGGTTCCCGCCCCCCCGGGGCCCCGGAGCTCCGGGAAGGGCGCGGGCCCGCCGGGCGCGGCGCCGGACACCCTCGCCCACTGGGCGGCGAAGACGTCGTACAGCTCCTTCATCTGGCGGCCCAGGACGTCCAGGGGGCTCTCGCAGGGGGCGGGATCCCGGGGATCCGGACCGGCGGCGGCGCCGTGCGCCGGGGCGGGGGAGAAGGCGCCCGGGGGGAGCCCGGAGGAGGAAAGCCCGGCGGCCCCGGGGCCGGTGGGCGGGGCGGGCCCGTCCCCGCCGCCGGCGGGGTCCGGTTCGGGGGTGGCGGGATGGCCGGCGCGGCGGCGGAGGCGGGGGGCGGCGGCCTCCATCGCTATCTGGCGGACGTCCTGGGAGGGCAGGCGGGACCCGGACGCGGCGCCCGGACGGTAGACGTGGGGGGGATCGGCGGCGCCCTGGGCCGGGCGGCCCGTGTCCAGGGCGGGTATGACGCCCTCGTGGACCTGGCTGAAGACCTCCCGGGCCAGATCCTCCAGGGTGTGGCCGTCCCGGAAGAGCCAGCCCTCGGGGATCTCGGCCCCCAGGGTGTCCCTTATCTCGGCCTCGAAGCCCATCAGATCCGCCGGATCGAGGCCCAGGCCCGCGATGGCCCTCCCCCGCCCCAGCTGGTGCGGCCGGAGGCCGAGGGTCTCTCCCGCGGCCTTCAGTACGGAATCCAGGATGAATTCGAAAGACGCTGCCTTGTCCATGGGGACTCCTGCCGAAACTCGGCCATTCCGTGTATGATGCCAACGTACATTATAGCGCCTTAACGCCCGGGAATAAAGGTTCCGCGCGGTCGGCGGCGCCGCCGGGAAGCCCGCGGGGGGCTCCGCGCAGCGCCTCCGGCGGCCCCCGGCTGCGAC
>JAISEQ010000447.1 GCA_031264045.1 Deltaproteobacteria bacterium | reverse complement strand
ATTATAAATTCAAACATACTTGCTAATATAAATATATGGAGATTTACACGGCTATTTAAAATTCCATCATTATATTATTTGTTTAGTTTCAGATAAAATTTAGTCGATTTGTTAATATTCATACAAAGAAATGAAAAATTTATAGTAGATATTTTGATTGTGGATTTTTGAAATCTTGAACAATCATTGGAATTAGAGTCGGATTCAGTAATTTTCGTTCCGACAGACTTGCGGCTATCGGGGAACCGCCATGGCTGTTTCGTCACCTTTATCTGGTTCAGGCATGAGTTTGCAGAAAATTTTCTGGGTTTTCTCGATGTAACCGGAAGCATCGGGCAGGCGGGAAGCTGTCGTCTCCATTCCGACTTGACTCGTCTTCTGAAAGGGGACGCGTTCGCCATATCATGATGCGGCACAGGCAACTGAGCTTCATTCCCGGAACTGAATCAATTCTGTAGGCGATTGACGTTATCATCTGCTTCGGAATGTATATGGACGGGGCTGAACTCCGCTGGGGTGCCATGGAGATCTTTCTGTCAGGGATGGTGCTGAGCGAACATTCTGGTACTATATGCAAGAACTGTGCTGGCGGCACAAGTGTAACATGTTCAGTCATGCCAGAATCGTAAGAATATTTCATTTGCTGTGAACTGATTATGCTTGTCCAGATGACGGACATGTTTTCCGCCTAGCTCACTTTCGATATTTCCGGCGTTGATCTAGAATCCCCAGGAGATCTTGATCCCGAATGGCGGATATGGGACAGGACCGCATCAGACGCAGGACAATTGGCCGCTGACATATCGGATGCCTCATGACGGGGATTGCTATCGCGACCGTACGTGCAGGAGGATAACTTGTGAACTGATTGTGATCGCCTTGTCATCGGTTGCCTGGACGTCAGCGAGCGATGCGCCGCCATACGGCAGGACGTGCGATCATGCGGTTTGATTGAAAGACAGCGGTGCATGATGGAGAACTGCCGGTCTCTGCATGTCATGCAAATGAAATGAAATGAAATGAGATGAGTGAGATGAGATGTTATGAAATGTAGTGGAAAGAAATGTTCGGGAGTGTGATGGAATATTTTGTAATTCTCGTATTAATTTTAGTTTCTGGCAACTCTATACGGGAGATCAGCAAGCTCATGGCATAGGGAATCATGTGAAAATAATCCTGAGATCAGGTGGGTGGGGACTGTTGAAGCGGATGCCGCTTGATGGCGGACTGCTCCGGTACCCGTGCCGAGGAGCCCCCTGCCCGTCAGGTCTTGCCAACCCCGGAGTGTCGTCTGTCAGGTGGAAACACCGGCTGGGCCTGTCAGCCATTTGAGGATAGAAATTCATGTGAAGACAACCCGGATTTTGTGAGTATTTTGAATGTATTTTGTGAAATTATTTTTGATTAGTTTATTGTTCAATTGGTTTCTCAGGAATTGGTTGTCCGTACCGGTTCTGGATGCCGGAAGCTTGACGGTCTCCGCCCCGCTGAAAGTTTCGGGAAGTCATGGGGAGCAGCGTTCTGGACAGTTCCATGCACATAATTTTTCAAATACGGTATCAGGTATTTAACGCCGCCGTTTCACGAAGGAGCGGTAGTCCAGAGCTGAGGGCGCTGGAGCTCGGGCGCGGGGTTAACTGGGCGCAGGCGGACATGGGCGTTTATGGCGGAACCGGGCGGAGCTGAAAGCCAGCGGGCCCCGCTCCCGCCAGGAACGGCGGGGAGCGGGGCCCGTGAAGGAAGCTCTTGGAATTGCCGGTGCGGATCCGGCTGCCGCGGCAGACCGCTCCCGGTCCGCATCGAGGGTTCCGCCGCGGACGGGATTCCGGGGAGCGCCCGTCTGGCCAGGGCCTCCGCGCATCGGTTGGGGCCGAAGCGGGTATCCGACGGTTTCGGAGTCGGCTGGGGTAATGCTGGGCGGAAGTCTGCTGAAACCCCCTGCCGGGGCGCAGGCTGCCGGGGGGGGGACGGTTCCTGCGGTCCAGGGCGGATCGCCCGGATCCCGGCCCCTCCCGCCGAAGGGGGCTAGTCGGCCGCGGGGGCCTGCTCGTGGGCCGGCTTGTCCTCGGCGGAAACGGCGAACACCTCGGTCAGCGGGATGTTCTTCTTGAGGAAATAGGTCCCGGTGGCCTTCAGTATGTTCGCCATGACGATGCTGGTCCGCGAGGACCGCTCGGGCATCGGGGGGAGGCCGGTGCGGAGGAGGCCCTCGATGAGGGTGCGGCCCTTCTCGGTCAGGCTGATGTGGGGGATGCCGCGCGCGACCGCCTTGGGGTTGCCGGAGGGCTGGAGCTTCCTGTTCTCTTCCGCGATGAGCTCGCGTTCCTTCATCGGAACCCTCACCTTCGGGTTGTAGAGCCAGGTCCCGAGGTCCTTGAGGAAGGCCGCCCCTCCCTTGGAGAGCAGATCCAGCAACAGGAGAGTTTCCGTCGGCTTCAGATCTTCTGACATTTTCCCTTTCCTTGCGGCCCGTGGGCCGTCGGTATGGTTTGCGGGAGCGATGGGCCCCAGCATTTGAGTTCTGACGGGCGCCGACCTCCCGGCCTGCCCGAGGATCCGGTCCTTTCCGTTCGGCGGCGGGACCGTCTGCGCCTCAGTAGGCTTTCCGCAGACGCTGCCTTGCCCGCGCCGACCGCCGCCCCGGGCCTTGAAGGTTGACCGGAGAGCAGGCGGCGGTGAAGTGGTCAAAAGTGCCAGGTCACGATAAGTCCCGGGGAGTCGAAAGTCAATAGAGGGGGCAAAAGGCACATGTCCGGCCTGAAAGGCCGGATCGGAAGGGCATCGCCTCAAGGGGGAGCAGGGACCCTTTCGGGGCTGTATGCGGAGGCTTCCACGATCGGGTTTTCCTGCCTGCGCTATCCCGGATCCAGGAGTCCCGTCGCCAGGGTTCCGGGGTTCCGCGCTCCTGGAAGGTGTCCGGGGTCCGGTCGAGACGATTGCTGGCCGGGCGCGGCTTCCGGCATGTCAGGAGGTTCCGTGATCAGCCCGAGGTGCCGCGACGGGTGAGAGCGGGGCTCGTCGCTCAGGGCTTCAGTTCAGGCGGCCGGAAGTCCGAGCCCCGGAGGGGGACCGGGCTGGCCAACTGGCGGACTGACGCAGCCGGGCAGGGAATCCGGGCGGGGTTCTGGCGGCCCGCTCTTTCCGCCGCCTGTTGCGTCACGGGTGACGAAAGCTCGGCAGGAACCGGGCCTATCCGGTCGAAGTTCCGCGTCCAGGCCGGACTGCCCCGGTCGCCGTGTCAGGATCGTCAGGGTTGCCAACTGCGGAAGATCCCGGACTGCGGGCATGGCGTCCGGAATCCTGGAACCGGGGGCAGCCTCCAGCCATTGTGAGGAGAGGGGACGGTCGCATGCGATGATTGGAAAGGCCCTTTTTCATGCGGGTTCTCCCCGCTACCGTTTCGGGCATCGGACTGGGAAGGGGTCTCGCCATGAGTTTGAGGCAGTTTTCCGGGAACGGACCTTCAGCGGGAACGGGTCCTTCAAGGCGTAGCTTGGAAGTGGCGGTTCGTCGCGGGATTTAGGGATGACAAGAGGTTTGCCCGAGGTCCGGTGCCCAGCAGGGCGGGATGGCGGAGCCGTTCGCGTCGGAACGGTCACGGGAAATCTCCCGAATCGGCGAGGCGGCTTCGGAATATGCAGGGGCGAAAGGCAGTTGGGATTAGCGGCATCGCCGAATCGGACTGGAAGGTATTCTGGATAGCATTAAGTTTGATGATTGAATTTTTATCCGAAATGAATATTAAATTTACATCAAAAATTTATTCTTCCCACTGCATAAATGACACCGCCGCAGTGAGTTGCCAAGAGATTTCTGATGAAGAAATGTATGGTCGATGGCGACCGAAAATTGTGATTAGTCAGTCATCACCAACCAATATCTGGCACGCATTCACTTATTCTCTGCCTGCCGGGACCCTCAGATTGTTGAACGCAAACAGTCCCGTGTAGCCTCGCCGACATATTATGGGTCCTCCATAACTCATTTGGAGAATAATATATTTAATTGTTGAGGGTAATCCAACAGAAGAATTGAAAAATTTTGGATCTATGAGTAGCGCATCTGATGTGAAGAGCGGGCAGTTTAAGATAAATCGTATCATCGTTGCCAGGCGGGAATGTACTGGGTATGACGATCAAGAGATTCCGTGATCGTCATCTGGTTTCGGTACGCCGCGCTTGCGAGACACGGGGAGGGGCCTGCACGGCTATCGCGGAATTAGGGTACGGATGAGTTGTTCGCGCGACAGCGTTTCAGGGTATACTTACTGAATCCTGCGGGATAAGTGTCTCTATCAGGTTCATGTCGACGGAGGGGACGTCCAGTCGGAGGCCTTGGGGATGTCGCCCGGACGAAAACTCCGTCCAGGCCGACCTTGAGCAGGCTTCCGGCCGGGAGGGGGTCGCCGGGAACGGGCTTCCCCCCCCTCATTTCTTGAAGTACAGGAGGTGCCTGGCCTCGCCCGCGACCGTCACCGCGCCAGTCCTGTCCTCCGGGGTAATGAAATCGCGCGATGTGTGGGAGTACAGGACTATCTTCTCCCTCTTCTGGAGCTCCCTGAGGAGCCTGTCCACGTCCGCCGGGGGCAGATCCGGGAACCGTTTTCTGACGGTCGCTATCTTTATGCCGCCCCCCGACAGGCGGAGGGCCGGAGGCATGGCCAGGAGCATCGCGAGGAACTCGCCCGGGCCGGGGGCCTCCGTCCGCAGGCCGTGGTCCGTTGTCTGCGGTCCGGGGGCCTCTTCTCGGAGGCCGGGCATCGTCTGCGGTCCGGGGGCCTCTTCCCGGAGGCCGGGCATCGTCTGCGGTCCGGGGCACTCACACTGGAGGATGCGGCTGACGCCGGCTCCGTTCATGTCCGGGGCAGGACCCTGAGCCCTGTCCCCGGTCCCGAAGACCTGGCAAGAACCGAAGCCCTTCGTCTTCATGAAGGTGCCCAGGGAGTTCATGAGCTTCGACAGGACCCTGACGGACGCGGCGGACCTCTCGGGCACTGCGAGGAGGCCGCCGCCCAGGAGGCCGTCCAGGAGGCCGAACCCCCTGTCGGTCAGGATCAGGTAGGGGATTGGCCTGGTGGCCTTCCTCCCCCCCTCGGCGGGGCGCTTCCGCTTCGCCTCCGAGACGTATCCCGGCCCGGTGAGCGGGGTCCTTGTCGCGGGCTTGAAGGAGCTCGTTCCCATGTCGGCCAGGAAGGCCTCCCCGCCCCGCGAGAGGAGCTCCAGAAGCAGGAGCGTCTCCATGGGCTTGAGCTTTGGTGTCATGAATTTTCCTCTTGGCCCTTCGGGGCGGTGGGGGGGATGTGGGGGAATCCGGTCCTAGCGAAGGCTGCGCCCGGACGCCGGGCGGCAATCCTTCGAGGAGGGCGGGGTCGCTATCGGGGAGAGGAGGAAGGGAGTGTCCGACGGTCCTCCGGCGCGGCAATCCCGTGCTTCTTCAGAAGTTTTCAGACATCGTGCGCTAGGCCCGCGGCAGGCGGTGTCCCGGACGTTTCGGCGGCGGAGTGGAGATTCTCCAGGGTTTCGTTGAGCTCATTCGCAATAGCGGTGCGGGCGTTGCCGGACTGTTCCCCCTTGAGCGGTAACGCCACCGGGTCCGGCTGGTCGGTGGCGAGCACCGTGAAGACGCCGTTTGGGGACATGGGCCAGGTGAGCCCGGCCAGGGCCGGGGGCTCGCCGCCCTTTGCGGCGGGAAACTGGGCTTCCGGCGGCTCTCCGGCGGAAAGACCGCTCCGGTCCCCCGTGATGCGGACCCGGCCGCGGGGGCGGTCCCTCAAGTCGGCGGGGGCGAACGGGAAGACCGCCGCAGGGATGGGCAGGTGCTTTCCCGGCCGCAGCCCGTTTTTTCGGAAAAATCCCTGCTTCGCGGCCTCCGGGGCGGCCTTGAGTTCCTCCGGAGCAAGCTTGGGGGGCCATCGCTCCCAATGCTCAATGTCCCTGCCCCGGCCTCGATCGGGATGTCGTCGGTAAGCCGGGTCGGCGGCTGGCATCGGCCGCCGAGGCCGTCAATGTCCTGCGAGTATGCCGCGGCACTGTTGACCGGGGCGGAAAAATCCGTGGTGACGGTCAGATCGGTCGGGGCGAAGAAGCAGCCCTCCCTTTCCGCGAATTCGTTCAGACCGTTCAGGAGGTGGGGCTTGCCGGATCCCGGGTCACCTATGACCGGTTTCACGAGGAACGAATTGTCCGATGTTCTGGCCTTGAGCTTCGCAATATCCCTCGTGAGCGCGCCCTTCGCGGCAAAGTCTATCTCGGGAATGTCGCGACGCGTCTTTCCGGGTTCGTGCCCCGGGGAGTCCACCCGCTTGAAGTCCGCTAGGCCGAAGGCCTCCAGGGCGGCCGTGTTGTCGATGGTTCCGAATTCCATTCTATGTTCCCGCGTTCCGCCGTGACCGCAGGTTGAGGACCTGTCTGGTCTCTCCCGGCGCGGGAGGCGGAATAAAGAGGTTTTTGAGCGGTTCAAAATATAGAGATCTGCAGTCGGTTTGTCAAGGGATGTTGCTAAATTCTGACGGAACAGGACTTAGGGTTATGCGGGATGACGGGGTTTTGGGGTAGTGATGGACGGGGAAGGAATTTTGTTTGCGTATCTGTTCTGACATCCTGTATGCGAGATCAGCTGTCCGCGAGTGAGTTTTTTGAGCGATCGCTCGGGATTGTCCTATTGGGATTGATCGTTTCGGCTCGATCTTTAGGGATCAGCCAGTTGAGCGATGCGATCCGGACGGGACATCCTGTCTTGCCGGGATATCTACCGCATACTGAAAAACTGGCGGCGGATTTTCCGGTGGTATCGAGAATCGGTTCCTAGGTTTCTGATCATTAGTCTTCATCTGGATAGAGAAATCAGGGACGGTCTAAATTTAGTATCGATAAACTAAAGCTTTATACGTCAGGAAGGTTTGCGGAAAGACAGAATAATCTTTTGAATTGTTCCATATATTTCGTTTTTGAGTATTGAAAATTCTGTTGTATCAGCAGTTATGATTTGACATGACAATTTTCATGAATGCCATAATGATATCCCAGAATGTTAAGGGAAGGCGGAACAACAGATCTTTACGACTGGTTTGTACATATGCTATTTGACAAAATTCATTTTTCCTTTGCCGATAATCTTTGGATTTGTTCAACATAAGGGAAGTGATCTTCAATAAATCCAAGTTGAAATTACAATAATCGTATTAATAAGCCCATATATGGTTGATATATATAAAAGTTATCAAAATAAATATTGTAAATTTTTATTTCAAAATTCGATATTGTAAATATTCCGGATCGATAAATTTTAAAAATTTCAAATAACTATTCAGATTCCTCCAGGTATAATTCTGTCGTTTGGCTGGGATGTTACAGTGATCGGCGGCGAGGACGCCTGGGCTCCGATGTTCGATTGATACCTTATATGCTACGCATGTACTGATGTTTGAGCGTAAAATATGTTTTGTAACAAACTGGACAATCCATGAAAGAACAGCGGAATCAGGCAGACACGTTCTTCGAGGACCCTGAACATCTTGTGAATCTGCCGCCGAGGCACCGGCATGGGGCGGTACAAAATTTTCCCATCCGCCCGACTGGGTCCCTTCGTCATCTTCGGGGACTGGATGTGAAGTCTTGAAATCCTGACCTATTCCATGGACTGAGATGTCCGTTTTCAGAAGATAAAATGCAATCTCGCGCGGCGGGAACACCTCCTTGGTGTGATTCAAAGTATTGCCGCGCACGGATTTTCGATGCCGTCCGTCTTGTGCCCGATGCTCACAGGACGAGGGCGCTCTGTCTCAGCGCCATCCGCCGCAGGTGCCCCTCGATCGGTACATGCTTGCGACCAGCGGTCAAGTGATTCCGGTAGGGGCCTGTTTCAGATAGGCAATCTGAATACAGGGGAGAATACGACAGAAGGCAAGCAAGGAAAAATGAGGGGGAAAGCCAATAAAACGGAGAAATGCAGAAATGCAGAAATGCAGAAATGAAGGACTGGACGAGTGAACTTTCCAGGAGAATGGAACCATAACTCCCGTTCTAGAGCAGGCCGCCGTCCGTGTCGCATCCGGATCCGTCTGTTCCGTCGGACTCCGGATATTCGATCCCTTGATTTAACAGGACCGCTTGCATGATGCGGCTGAAGATCTCCATCTCCCCGATCCCATCGCCCATGCTGTGCAGCGCGCTCCTGAGGAAACGCATGTTCTCCAGGGTCTTCTCGTGGCCGGGCCCGAGGATGCGCTCGTGATGGGATATGGCCCGCCTGAACAGCTCGGCAGCCCGCTCGAACTCGCCCAGCTCAGCCATGATCTTTCCCAGATCCTCCGCGATGTCTATGGCCACATTGCTGTCAGGTCCTGTCGACTCGTCCAGGATCCGCGACAATTCCTCGTACGCGGCACGTACGGGGCCGGGTCCGTCCTTCAGCCTCATGACCCTCAGGAGGTTCCTCATGGAATTGATCGTGCTGGTATGGGAAGGGCCCATGGACCTCATGCAGCCGTCGGTCGCCTTCACGAGGGTCAGCCTCGCCTCCTCAAGCTCTCCCCCGGCCGCGAGCGCTATGCCCAGATGTGTCCTAAACATGAGGGTGTTGGGGTGCAGTTCTCCGTAGAGCTCCTCGGCCGCCTTCAGTGCCCCGGAGACGATCCTGCAGGCGGCATGGTGGTCGCCTGCGGCCGTAAGCGTCTTGGCCAGGCTGTCGGCGGCGTCCATGGCCCCCTGGGACCCCGGTCCCAGTGCCTCCCGGTTGAGTTCGTAGGAGCGCTCCAGGGCCTCCCGGCCGCCCTGCGGATCACCGGACTCGGCCAGCGCGTCGCCCATGCGAGTCAAGCACTTGAGCGTTCTGGGATGGATCCGCCCGAGCGTCTCGTGCGATGCGGCGTGCGCCCTCCTGAACAGCTCCGACTCCTCCTTTCTGAGCCCCAGCGCCGAACATGCCAGTCCGAGGTTCATCATGGAGGTGACGGTCCTGAAATCGGTCGGCCCGAAAAGCCTCTCCCGACCGGCCATCGCCCTCGCGTGAAGCTCCCTGGCCCTGGCGAAGTTGCCGAGCCCGGCCTCGACCTCGCCCAGGGAGTCGGCTGCAGCCAGCGCTTCAGCGGAATCCGCACCCATGGTCGCATCGAGTCCTTCCAGGGAGCTTGCCAGGAAGCCGGCAGCCCCAGTCTGATTTCCCAGCAGATGGATGCACATGCCCATGTCGTGCATGAGCAGCAGGGTCTCCCGTCCGTAGGGGCCTGCGGCTGCCCTTGAGATCTCGAGTTTTTCCCGGACTGCCACAATGACCCCGCCGATGTCGCCCGAATCCAGGAGACGGGATATTTCCGGGTCCTCGGACAGGATGAATTCGCGCTTCATGATTTCGTCAGTGTTGTCTGCCATCTCCCTTGCCTCTCCGTGTTTGCCGCCCTGAGGGCGGAACGGGATGACGCCCAGAACCGCTGCCGGCGACTCTTGTCAGATGCCGGACCGGCGCTAGCC
>JAISEQ010000437.1 GCA_031264045.1 Deltaproteobacteria bacterium | reverse complement strand
AGCGTTTCGGCCGGCAGGTGGGGAAAGCGTTTCGGCCGGCAGGTGGGGAAAGCGTTTCGGCCGGCTTTAGATTAGAGGTTCGTGCATCGGCCTTTTGAGGCCGCAATGATGACTGCATTTTCCGGATCGGCCCTCCGGCGGTGCCCGGGGGTCCGCACCCTGCCGGCTCGGTCGCACGGGACGTCTTAAATCCGGCGGAATCCGCTCACGGAACCGCCATCGGCGGCAGGGGCACGGAAGAGACGCGGGAAAAAAAATTAGCTGTTCAACTGCTGTCCAGCGGATATGATGATGGCAGATGGCATATGAACGTTTCGCAAAGCGCGGGGATCGGAAAACGCGGTTGCGGGAAAGCGGAAGCCGGGAAAGCGGAAGCCGGGAAAGCGGAAGGTACCGAAAGTGTCCGGCCTACTCGTGACGGTGTTGGGGAACGATGCCGGAAGTGAAGATATGGCAGGACCGCTACTGTCGGACGCAAGGACAGGAAGTGTAATAGATTAACAGATAAGCCGTCCGGCCGTGCCTGCCGGTAACTTAAGGATCTGCGGGCATGTAATTTCTTTTCACCTGAAAATTTTAAAGTTCGCTAATCGTGCAGGATTGCTAATGTGACATTCTCAAATGTCTTGACACGATTAGGATTTTGAGTTTGTTGCGAATGATCGCGAAAAGATCCTGGGTCATGATAATAAATTAATGTATTGCGAATCAGGCATTCGTGGCCGATAAAAACCGTTGACAAGCCGGGGCGGGGCAGATAATATCACTTTTACCGTTGGCTGCGGCCTGCGGCACCCCGCTTTTCCGGATCATCTGAGACCACTGATGAGACCCCTGACAACCCCGAAGACAGTCCCGTGCCAGGGCACGGGAGCGGAACCAGCCAGGATGAAGCGCAACCCCGTTTACCCTGTGGCGGCAAGATGTATGAGGACAGCCTTCCTCGCGTGCTGTAGCGGCATCGCGTGCCCTGTCCGCAAGACCTGACCCTATTCCCACTCCCGGCTGATCAGAAAATCTGAAGGCTGAAGCAGGCTTTATGAGCCGGCTTCAGCCTTTTCGCATTTCCGGACGTTTTCGGAACCTGTTTCGGCGGCGCCCGCGAGGCCGCTCGCCCGGAAATCAAATCTTCATTCCCGAAAGGCGTGCGGGAGTGCCGGTCCTGTCGGGAGTCAGCCGCCTTACCGCTTCCGACGGCGATGGAGAGGGAAGCCCGCCGCGTCCGGCATACGGTCGCGGGGCTGAACGCCGCAGGGGAGGCGCAGAAACAAGTTACGCCCCCGGGCCCGAGGGTCCGGAGGCATCCGAAGGCGCGTTCGGGCGTCTGGGAAAAGAGAGGCGAATGACATGCCGGTTGACGCTGAGCGGACAGGATACCTTGACGAGGACTACAAGATAGTGCTCCGGGATCTGAGGCAGGAGTACCGGGTGCGGACCAGGGACGGCGAGGGCTGGGAGCCGTTCCTGGCCATCGAGAGCTTCAGCCTGGACGTGAAGGGGGGGGAGTTCGTGTCCATAGTGGGACCCTCCGGATGCGGCAAGTCCACCCTGCTGGACATTCTGGCCGGGCTCTCCAGGGCCACTTCGGGCTCCATCGCCATAGACGGCAAGGAGGTGACCGGACCGGCCCTCGACCGGGGCATAGTCATGCAGGGCTACGCGCTCTTCCCGTGGAGGACTGTAAGGAAGAACGTGGAGTTCGGCCTCGAGATGAAGGGCCTCCCGCCCGCGGAGCGCCTGGAGATAAGCTCGCGCTACATCGAGCTCGTGAACCTCACGGGCTTCGAGGACCGCTACCCCCACGAGCTCTCCGGCGGAATGAAGCAGCGCGTGGCGATAGCCAGGGCGCTCGCCTACGACCCCGAGGTGCTTCTGATGGACGAGCCCTTCGCCGCCGTGGACGCCCAGACCCGCGAGACCCTTCAGGACGAGCTCATGCGCATCTGGGAGAAGACGCGGAAGACCATAGTGTTCGTCACGCACAGCATAGACGAGGCGATACTTCTGGCCGATCGGGTCGTGGTCATGAGCCCCAACCCCGGGAGGATCCGCGAGGTGGTCGAGATCGAGCTCCCCCGGCCCCGGACCAATCGGGAGATGCGCGTCTCGCGGGACTTCGCGGCCGTGCGCCAGACCGTATGGGAGAACCTCCAGGAGACGGGCGGCCGGAGCGCCCCGGAGGCCTTCCCCGAGCCCAGGATCAGTCCGGGATTCGCGGGCAAGCTCGCGGTGGCGGACGCCAGGCTCGCGGCGAGCTCATAGGCGGGCTCCGTGGGGGACCGGCAGTTTCCGGGGGTCGCGCTGGACGTGTCCGCACGGAGCCGTGGGGCGATGCCGGGATCCCCTCCCAGAGCCCGTGCGCCGCGGGAGCAAGCGTCCCGCGCGAGCCGTAATCCCTTTCGCCGTCCCGGCTTTTCGCACGTTTTCGCAAAATTTCGCCGGATTTTTACCGGTTCCCGGCTTTGATGGCCTGATCTCTCCGGATTTGGCAGTTCTCGGCGGTTCCCGTCCGTTTTCATAGGTTCCCGCCGGTTTCCTCCGGTTTTCTCTTGATTTCGCAGCTTTTCCCCGTTTCCCGCTCGTTTTCTTCAAAACGAACGGCATTCGTCAAATTTAATCCGAAAAATTTAATCCGAATCGACCGTCTTCCATAGCCTTTCATTGCCTTACGTTGCCTTTCACTGAACGGTCCGTCCCGACAGGATTTAGGCCGGGGCCTGCAGGCGAACCGCCTTCGACACCGATATTCCCAAGACTCCCGCAGAAGTAAAACGATACGGAGCCGGACCGGCTGGAGGCCCGGCATTAAGGAGAGGATATGGCTCTCACAAAGAAGCAAGTGACGAGCATCGTCGTCGGGGCCGCGGTGGTGGTTCTCGTCGTGATAGGGGCAGTTGCTGGCCGCACCAGGGAGACGAAGCCGTCGGAGACCTTCGCGGCACCGCCCTCGGGTCCGCGGGCCGTCGCGGCGGAGCCCGAACGCGAGCTGAGGGTGGTCAAGACCTACACCCGCCGCGACTGCGGGCTCGCGCCGTGGCTGGTCACCGACAAGCTCGGCTATTTCGCGGAGGAAGGCGTGCGGCTCGTCTTCACCGGCGAGATCCAGCCGCCCCAGCGGGTGCCCTCCATACTGACCGGCACCAACGACACGGCTGATCTGCATCCCAACGCGCTGGCGGTGGCGATAAACGGCGGGGCCAAGTTCAGGGGAGTGGCCCGCGCGGGGATCGAGCCCCCGCCGGATTTCGATCCGGGACTGAGGCACATGTGGTGGTTCATAAACCCCGAAAAATACCCGGACGTCAAGTCCTTCGCCGACCTGAAGGACGTGCCCGGCACCCTGAAGTTCTCGCTCATCGCCACCAACTCCTGCAGCGACTTTCTGGCCAACCTGATTCTGGATCACTACGGGATCCCCCGGGACAAGGTGGAGTGGGTCACGATGCCGGACGTCCAGGGCATACAGGCCCTGAAGCAGGGGCTGACGGACGTGGGCGGGGTCCACCCCCCGTTCTACAAGGGCATGCTCGACGCCGGGCAGCTCAAGATTGCGGACACCTCGGAGACGGGCTTGGAACCGGAGGTGGCGGGACTCGGCTTCTACCTCTTCACGGAGGAGTTCATAGCCAGGAACCCCGAGGCGGTGCGCGGCTTCGCCCGGGCCATCACCCGCGGGCAGAAGTGGATAAACGAGAACCCGGAGCAGGCCAGGGTCTGGACCGAGGAGGCCATAGGCGTCCCGGTCTCGGCCAACCACTTCTACTCCACGAAGCTGGTGATCGAGGAGGACCAGGTGAAGCCCTGGCTGAACGATCTGGAGAATTCCGGCGTGGTGCCCAGGGGCAAGCTGAAGACGAGCGACTTAGTCGTCCACGATTTCGAGGACCTGTCGCTTTAGTTGCGCCCCGGCGCGTCCCGCGTCGCCGCGGGATCCCGCCGGTTCACCCCCGGGGCCTCAGGCCCCGGACCCCGACGCCGCGGGCCCCTTTCCCGTTCCGGGAGGGGTCGGCGGCGGCAAGCCCCGGCGGGGCATGAGTCCCCTGCCGCATCGCTCCCCCCGGACGGGGGCACAGAGACCCCGCGACGGGAACGGTAAGGCCCGCGGGGGGGCCCGCGCCGCGCAGACCGGCCCCCGTGGCGGCATCAAATCCCGGGGGACGCAGGCGCGTGCCGCAAAAGAGGAGACCATAACATGGCGAGCAGAAAGACTCCGGCCGGCGACGGCGCGGCCGCCGGGAACCCCGGCGCCCGGCGGATCTCCGGGACGGCCCGGCCGAAGGCCGCGGCCGAGGGGAAAGGCCCGGCGGCCGGCGAGACCAGGGATCCGGCCGCGCCCGGCCCGGCGGCCGCGCCGGCGGCGGAGACGAAGGCCCCGGACGGCCCGGCAGGTTCCCGGGCGGCGCCCGGCGCCAACGGGACCGGGGAAGCGAAGCGCCCGGGCGGGAAGTCCGCGCGGAAGGGCGAGCGGAAGCTCAAGCAGATAGCCGTCTACGGCAAGGGCGGGATCGGGAAGTCCACCACGACCTCGAACTTGTCCGCCGCGCTCGCGGACATGGGCTACAGGGTGATGCAGTTCGGCTGCGACCCCAAGGCCGACTCCACCAACACCCTGAGGGACGGGACCTACATCCCCACCATCCTCGAGCTCCTCCGCGAGAAGGGCCGGGTCGAGGCCAGGGAGGCCATCTTCGAGGGCTACAACGGCATCTACTGCGTGGAGGCCGGCGGCCCCTCCCCGGGCGTGGGCTGCGCGGGCCGGGGCATCATCACAGCGGTGCAGCTCTTAAAGCAGCAGAACATCTACGACGAGCTGGATCTCGACTACGTCATCTACGACGTGCTGGGTGACGTCGTCTGCGGGGGATTCGCGGTCCCCATCCGCGAGGGCATAGCCCAGCACGTCTTCACGGTGTCCAGCTCGGATTTCATGGCCATCTACGCCGCGAACAACCTCTTCCGGGGCATCCAGAAGTACTCCAACGCCGGAGGGGCGCTCCTGGGGGGGGTCATAGCAAACAGCGTGTCCTCCGGCTACCAGAGGGCAATCGTCGACGACTTCGTGAAGCAGACCGGAACCCAGGTCATGCAGTACGTGCCCCGCTCGATAACCGTCACCCAGAGCGAGCTGGGGGGCAAGACCACCATCGAGGCCGCCCCCGACTCGGATCAGGCGAAGGTCTACCGCGAGCTGGCGAAGCGGGTCGAGGCCCACGAGATCTCGACCGTGCCGAAGCCCCTTGATGCCCAGGACCTGAGGGCGTGGGCCGCCAAGTGGTCCGACCAGATCCTTGCCGTGGAGCGCGGCGAGGTCCGCTCGGCGGGGGCCCAGATCTGAGGGATCCCCCGTGTTCCGGGCGGGTGCCGGACGGGCCGGCAGCGGCCGTCCGGACGTGCGGCCTGCGCGCGGGCTTCGGGCCGGCGCGTCCCCTCCCGCGCCTCGCCGGGCGCGCGGGAGGCTGGGGCCGGGAAGATCGGGCCTTTAGCGTCCCGGCCTTTACCGCCGGGCCGTCCCGGTCCCGGTCCCGCGGCCGGGGCGGCCCCGTCCGTTTCCGTCTTCGGGATCTCCGGATCCCGGTCCGGAATGCCGGGCGGGGGCCCTCCGGCAGGGGCGGGGAACCCCGGACGCGCGGGAAAAGACGCGGCAGGCGCCAGTGCCTGCCGGGGAGGCGGCCCGAGCCGCCCCAAACCAATTCGGAGGAGCATGATGACCAGCGAGAAGGACGATCCGGCCGCGAAGGACCGGATAAACCTGGACGACATAACCTGCCCCACGCGCGAGCAGCGCGCGAACGGCATCAACGCTTTCAAGGGCAAGGCCTCGGAGCTGGTGGACAAGGCCCGCAGGGGCGAGCTCCGCAACTGCGAGCGCGACTTCCAGCAGAACAGCGGCTGCATACTGAACTTCTACCTGACCGTGAGGGTGGCGACCATAAGGGACGCCGTGATGATCGTCCACGCGCCCGTGGGCTGCTCGGCCCCGGCCGCCCTGTACCGCGAGGTCTTCAGGCGCCTGTGGACGTCCATGAACAGGGCGGCGGACTTCGACTTCCACGGGCTCACCACGAACATCGGCGAGAAGGACGTCATCTACGGGGCGGCCGACAAGCTGAAGTTCGCGATCGAGGAGGCCGTCAGGCGCCACTCCCCCCGGGCGATCTTCATCCTCACCTCCTGCGCCTCGGGAATCATCGGCGAGGACGTGGAGGGCGTGGTGGCCGAGGTCCAGCCCAGGATCGACGCGACCCTGGTGCCCATCCACTGCGAGGGCATCCGCTCGAGGATAATCCAGACGGGCTACGACGCCTTCTGGCACGGGATTTTGAAGTACCTGGTGAAGCCCGCGAGGAAGCGCCAGCCGGATCTCGTGAACGTGGCGAGCATGCTGAGCTACACCTGGCAGGACCGGATGGAGATAACGAGGATTCTGGCGAAGCTCGGGCTGCGGCCCAACTTCATACCGGAGTTCGCGAGGGTAAGCGACTTCGAGGCCCTCTCCGAGGCGGCGGTGACCGCCCCCGTATGCCCCACCTACACGGACTACCTGTCCAGGGGGCTGGAGCAGGAGCACGGGGTCCCCTACTTCCTGTACCCCTCCCCCATCGGCATCGCGAACACCGACGAGTGGCTCCGGACCCTGGGGAGGACGCTCGGGATCGAGGAGCGCGTCGAGGAGGTCATAAGGGAGGAGAGGGCGCACTGGGTGCCGAAGATGGACGCCATCCGCGCTGGCTTCGAGGAGGTCAAGAAGAAGAACGGCGGGGACTTCCGGATCATGGGATCCCTGGGCCAGGGGCGGCTGGTGACCCAGACCCCCTTCTTCCACGAGCTGGGTGTCTCGACCCCGGTGGCGCTGTGCCAGGACTTCGACGATCTCCTCCTGGACGACGTGGACGACCTCCTGAAGCGCGTGGGCGACTTCGACATCATCGTGAACACCTTCCAGGCCGCCGAGGTGGCGCACACCGCCCGCTTCTACAACCCCGACATGGTCCTCTCGTGCCCCTTCCAGGGGAGCGCCTACAAGCGCGAGAAGGGGATGACACGCATCCACGCGCTCCGCGGGGACGGGCGCAGGTGGAGCGCTCAGGCCGGCTACGCGGGGGCGGTCGCCTGCGGGAGCTTCCTGCTCCAGGCCACCAGGAACCGCTCCTTCCAGAACACCATGCTCCAGAAGACGGGCGACCCCTACAAGCAATGGTGGTACGACCAGCCCGATCCCCACTACTTCCACCGCAGGGAGGGCCAGCAGCCATGACGCTCACACTGGTCTCCGGGAAGGGGGGGAAGCTTTCGGCGAAGGAGTACCCGGAGGTCGCCGAGTCCCCCCGCTTCACCTGCGCGCTGGGAGGCGCCTACGGGGCGACCCTGGCGGTATTCGGGGCCGTGCCCATCCTGCACTCCGGGGCGGGATGCGGCATGGCCAACGCCCAGGGCATGACCTACGCCTCAGGGCTCAATTCCGGCGGATCGGCGGGGACCACCACCACGCCCTGCTCCGGGCTCATCGAGGAGCACGTGGTCTTCGGGGGGGAAGACAAGCTGCGGAGGCTCATCGACTCCACCATCCGCGTGATGGAGGGCCAGCTCTACGTGGTCATCTCCGGCTGCGTCCCGGCGCTCATAGGCGACGACGTGGACTCGGTGGTGGCGGAGTTCAGGGACCGGGCGGCGGTCATCCACGTGAAGACGTCCGGCTTCGCCGGCAACGGCTTTCTGGGATACAACATGTTCCTGGACGCCGTGATAGAAGGTCTCCTGAAGCCCCTCCCGGTCGAGAGGAAGCTGGTGAACGTCTTCGGGCTGGTGCCGAACCAGAACATTTTCTGGAAGGGCGAGCTCCGGACCGTGAAGGCGCTTCTGGAAGGGATAGGCGCGAAGGTCAACACGGTCTTCTCGGACTTCGGATCCCTCGGCTCGATAGAGAGGATCCCCGCCGCGGAGCTGAACCTGGTCCTGAACCCCTGGTGCGGGCTGGAGGCGGCGGCGAAGCTCGAGGAAAGGTTCGGGACCCCCTTCGAGGCCCTGGACTTCGTGCCCGTGGGCCCGAAGGACACCTCGGAGCTCCTGCGCCGCGTGGGCAGGAAGCTCAAGATCCCGTCCAGGAAGATCGAGGGCTTCATAAGCGCCGAGGAGAAGAACGTCTACCGCTACATGGAGTACCTGGCGGAGATGTTCATGATAGCCATGCCGCATGCCTTCAGCGCCGTCGTCGCGGACAGCAGGACGGCAATTTCGCTCGTCCGCTACGGCGCGAACGAGCTGGGCTGGAATCCGGAGCTGGCCGTCGTGACGGACGATCCCCCGGAATGGGCCAGGGACGGGATCGCCAGAAGGCTCACCGAGGGCCTGGAGGGGCCGAGCGTCCCGAGGGTCATCTTCCAGTACGACTCCCACACGATCCGCCAGGAGCTCAAAAAGCAGCCGCTCCAGGTCATCCTCGGGAGTTCCCTCGAGAAGTACATCGCCAGGACCGAGAACGAGTCCCACCACCTGAGCGTCTCCTATCCCACCTACGACCGCCTAATAGTGGACAGGAGCTACGCCGGCTTCCGCGGGGGCATCGCCCTTCTGGAGGACATGTCCCACAGCTTCGCCGGACCTTCGTGACAGCCGAAATCCGGCGCGCCCGTCCGCGGCTCCGGGCCCCCTCCGCCTCCCGGGGGCGGCCCGCCGCGCGGGGGGCCTGCACGGGTACGGTGCCGGAAGGCCTGCACGGTACGGTGCCGGACGGTCTGCACGGTACGGTGCCGGACGGTCAGCACGGTTCCCGGTACGGACGTCCTTCAAGGTTCCGGACGTGTCGCTCGGCTCCCGGTACGGATGCCGTCCGGCACGTGGAGGGGGAAGAGTCCGGCGGGGGTCAGCATCATTTGCGCGGCATAAGTTTTGTTTTGAAGAACAATCAATCGGAATTGCGAATTGATTAGCAAATTATTCTGAGCGTCTGAATTTGTTTGTTATAAAATTTTATAATTTTTAATTTTCCTGATTCTATGATTTAAGAGAATTATTAAATTTTATGATTTTCCGAATGTTCCGGTTTGAAAGATTTTTCCGAATGATCCAGTTTATGTGATTTTTCTGAATGGTGAAAGTTGTCCGATCCTGCGGCAGGATTTTCATTGAAGGACACGGTTCCGGTTTTGCGGAAAGATACTGGTCCGTTAATGTTATGGTGAAAATTTTTATCGATGCGAGTTTTAGGTTCCGGACAATGTCCGGAATTTAAGAACCGGCACCGGGTTTCCTGGCTCCGGTGTCCGAGGAGACGGCAGATGAGCCGCAAGGCATGTCAAGACGTCTGGTTAGGCTTGAAGGTTCGTAAGGTTACTCTCCTGTCACGGTACATTCTTGGTATGACTTAGCGGTTAGGTTTCCGGGGGGCGTGGTTATCCATGAAGCGCATGTCCCCCCGGATTCCTTGAAGGCCAGGCCTTCAGGAGAACGTGATCTTCGGCCCGAATATTCCGGCAGGATCCGGAAATTGCGAAGCCTCTTCACCTGCTGCGCGGCCCTTAGGCGAATTCCGGTATTTACCGGAAAATCCTACGGAGCGCGGACGGGGCATGCCCGGCCTTGGGGGGGATCTCCCTTCGCGAGATCGGGCGGCCGGGCCCGCCAGCCCCGGGCTCCCTGGCTGTTAATATTTCTCGGAGGAAGCTGCCGGGAAGGGACAAGCGATGGACATAAAGGATCACCCCTGCTTCGGCACCGGCTGCCGGCCTCGGACGGGGCGCATACATCTCCCCGTGGCCCCGAGATGCAACATCTTCTGCCGCTTCTGCGCGAGGGGGCTCTCGGCGGGGGCGGATCTGCCCGGCAACGCCGTGAGGATAATCTCGCCGGAGGAGGCCGCGGGCATCGTGGAGACGGCCCTGCTCCTCTGCCCCGACATCAGGGTGGCGGGCGTCGCGGGGCCGGGCGACCCGCTCGCGGGCCCCGAGTCCCTGGAGGCCCTGAGGCTCGTGCGGGAGCGGCATCCGGACATAATCACCTGCCTGTCCACCAACGGCCTGGAGCTCCTCGACTCCATGGAAGGGCTCATGGCGGCCGGGGTCGAGACCGTGACCGTCACCGTGAACGCGGTGGACCCGGAGATCCTGGCCCTCGTCAACAGGGGGGTGATTGCAGGGGGCCGGTTCGCGGGCGGGCTCGAGGGGGCGAGGATACTTTCCGCCGCGCAGGAGCGGGGCATCCGGGCCGCGGCCGGGAACCACATGACCGTCAAGGTGAACATGGTGGTCGTCCCCGGCATGAACCTGGACCACGCGGGCGAGGTGGCCGCGGAGGTGAAGGGCTGGGGAGCGGAAATCATGAACATCATCCCCGTAGTGCCCGCGCACGATCTCTCGCACGTGAGCGCCCCCACCCCCGCCGAGTACGCCAGGGCGGCCGCGGCCGCCGGGCGGCATCTGCCCGTCAAGACAAACTGCCGACGCTGCCGGGCAGACGCCTGCGGGATACCGGGAGAGTCGGACTTCTCGGAGGCCCTCTACGGGCTTCCCCGGAACCAGGAGACCTTCTCCCATGGCTGACATACATGCCCGGCCGGATCCCGGAACGGCCGGCGGGCGATCCTCGCCCGTCCGCCGGAGGGCCTACCGCCCGGAAAGGGTGGCCGTCGCCACCGAAAGCGGTGTCAGCATAGACGCCTGCTTCGGAAGGACGGGCAGCTTCAGGATTTACCGCCTTTCGGAGGACGGGGAGGGCTCCCGCTACGAGCTTGAGGAAACCCGCCCCGGCCCCGTGCCCTGCCGCGACAGGAGCCACGACGACGGCGTCCTGGACGCGACCGCGGAGCTTTTGAAGGACTGCGGCATGGTGCTCGCGGGAAAGATTGGCCCGGCCGCCGTGAAGGCGCTCTCAGACCGGGGCATCGTGGGCCTCGCCGCCCCCCTGGAGCTCGAGGACGCCCTGAGGCGCCTGGCCCGCCGCTAGCTCCCAGTGCCGCGGGCCGCCTGCCGGGCCGGACCGGGAGACGGCGGCGCCTGCCGGACGGCTCGTCCGGCCCTGCCGGAAATCCCTCCCGACGCCCCGGCGGGGCGGAGACGGGTTTCCCGGCACCCCGGCGGAGCGGGGACGGGTTTTCCGACGCCCCGGCGGGGCGGGGACGCGCGGGTTTCCGCGCGGGTTTCCGAGCGCTCGCGATCGATTCTTAACATGCCGTCCCATCCGTCTTCAGGCCCGCCGCGTCCGGGGGACGTGGCCCTGGCGCTTCCGGGGGGATGGGACAAGCCGGGGACCGGGCAAATCGTGCCCGGAGTCCCGCGGACCGAGGTCGGTGGCTCGATGGGAAGTGAATTCGGACAGCTCGCCCCGGACGGCGCGGGGGCTCCCGCCGCCGGTATCCTGGGCGCGGCCGAAGGGCTCGTGACCCCCGGCCGGGAGGAGAGCGACGCCCGGTCATTCGGCCGCAGGGTGATGGGCTGGTACGGCATCATAGCCTTCCTGGCCCTGTGGCAGATCGCCCCCTGGCTGGGCCTCGTCGACGGGCAGTTCATACCGCCGTTTTCCGAGGTGCTCCGCGACGGCTGGGCGCTGGTCAAGACGGGGGAGTTCTTCATCCACGTGGCCACGAGCACCCAGAGGGCGCTCCTGGGCCTCGTCGGGGCGATCGCGGTGGGGGTCCCCGCGGGGGTGTGCCTGGCAGGCTTCTTCCCCAGGGCCACCAGGTTCCTGAACCCGCTCCTGTCGCTTCTGGGCAACATCAACCCCTTCGCGCTGTTCCCGCTCTTCATCCTCCTCTTCGGGGTGGGGGAGGTGGCGAAGTTCGCGATAATCTTCTGGTCGGCCGTGTTCCCGATCCTGAACTTCACGATCTACGGGGTCGGGAACGTCGACCCGCTGCTGGTCAGGGCCGCCCGGTCCATGGGGGCCGACAGGCCCCGGATCTTCTGGAAGGTGATCCTGCCCGCGTCCGTGCCCTCCGTCTTCACGGGCTTCAAGATGGGCGCCACGGTTGCATTCCTCTTCCTCATCGCGGCGGAGATGCTCTCGGCCACCGCCGGGATGGGATACATGGTCCATAACGCCTCCATGAACAACTACATCCCCCGCATCTACGTGGGGGTGCTGGGGATAGCGCTTTTGGGCATGGGCATGACGGTGCTGATTAACCGCCTTGAGAGGACGCTCCTGTCCTACAGGGAGGAGGCGAGGGCCTCCTAGGCCCTCGGCGGGTGAGCGCGCGTGAAGCTGTTCCGGGCGAAAGAGACCGCGGTCTCGCTCTTCTACCGCGGTGGTTCCGTAGTGATATTCGTAATTCTGTGGCAGCTCGCCTGCTCCGCCGGGCTGGCCCCGGAGACCTTCGTGGCCAGTCCGGCCACGATTCTCCGGACCCTCTGGCAGTACGCGCTGGACGGATCCCTGTACCGCCACTCCTCCGTCTCGCTTGCGAGGGCCTTCTACGGGTTCGTCCTGGCGGTGGCGGTGGCCGTTCCCGTGGGCTTCATGCTGGGGGGCTGGTTCAAGAATTTCGAGAGGGCGGTGGGCCCGCTCCTCGCCTTCCTGGGCCAGTTCAACCCCTTCGCCCTCTTCTCGGTGTTCCTGCTCCTCTTCGGCATAGGGGAGGTGTCGAAGGTGGCCATGATCTTCTGGGTCGCCGTCTGGCCGATCCTCTACAACGCCTCGCTGGGCGTCAGGACGGTGGACCCCCTCCACGTGAAGCTCGCCCGGTCCATGGGCATGGGCAGGGTCAGGCTGCTCTGGAAGATAGTCGTCCCGAGCTCGGCCTCGTTCCTCTTCGCCGGGCTGAGGCTTTCCGCCGCGACGGCCTTCTTCATGCTCATTCCGGCGGAGATGATGGGGGCGTCCAGGGGGCTCGGGTGGCTCATCATGAACGCCCAGGTCAACTACCAGATCCCCAAGCTCTACACCGGGACCCTGGTCATCGTCGTGTTCGGGATCCTGATAGACGCCCTGTTCAGGTTCCTGGAGAGGAAGGTCGTGGTCTGGAAGGGGGCCGGGCAGATGTAGGCGGGCGGGGAGTCCGGGAGGACGGCCGCGGTTTTCCGGGGGGGCGCGGTCGGACGCGGCCGGGGAAGGCGGGCGGGCCCCGCGGGGTGCTGAGGCGGGCGGGGGCGGGAGCGCCCCGCGGGACGCGGAGGAGGGCGAGGACCGGGATGGCCGTACGGAGTGACGCGAGGGATGCGGCGGGGAAGTACTGGCTCCTGGTGCTGATGCTCGCCGCGTGGGAGCTCTCGGGCCGGCTCGGGCTGGTGGACCAGGCGTTCGTGCCGAGCCTTTCCGCGGCCCTGTCCGCGGTCTTCGACATGTGGGAGAGGACGCACCTGTTCATGCACGTCATGGTCTCGCTCGCCAGGGTGACGGCCGGGCTTCTGGCGGCCGCGGCGGTGGGTGTGCCGCTGGCGTATCTCCTGGGGAGGACGCTTCCGGGCCTGGCGGAACGGATCGAGGCGCTCCTGAGGGTGTTCGCCCTGATAAACCCCTACTGCGTCTTCCCGCTTTTCGTGGTCTTCTTCGGCGCGGGGGAGCTCCCGAAGATAGCGGTGCTCGCCTGGGTGAGCCTGTGGCCGGTCCTATTCGGAACTCTCGCGGGCGTAAGGGGGGTGGATCCCGCCCTGATCAGGACCGCCAGGAGCATGGCCGCCGGATCCTCGGCGGTCTTCTGGAAGGTGGTCCTGCCCGCGGCCTCGCCCTCGGTCTTCAACGGGATGAGGACGGGGGTCGGGATGAGCTTCTTCATCCTGATAGCCGCGGAGATGACCGGGGCCACGGCGGGGCTCGGATGGATAGTGCACAGCGCGGGCGCCCTGAACCAGGTGCCCAGGATATACGGGGCCGGGCTGTGCATCGTGCTCCTGGGGGTGCTCCTGAACCGCTCCCTGCTGTTCTTCGGAAACGGCCTCTTCTTCTGGTGGAAGTCCGGGACGGACCCGCTCGCCGGCGTCCGGACGGAAGGGGCCGCGAGACGTCTCGGCCTGCGGTCCGCCCTGGCGGCCGCCGCGCTCTTCGCCGTCGCGATGGGGGTCGGGGCCTACGAGATCTGGAGGGCGGAGGCTTTGCTGAACGATCCCGGCGAGATGCCCGAGTACAGGGTATGGGCGGAGTAGGGCGGGTCGCTCCCGCCGCCGGGCCGGGGCGGGCGCCGCGCCAGGAGGCCGCGTGCGGGAGGGGCCGGGGGCGGGGGCCGGACCGGTGAGGGCGTTCCTGAGGAAATACGCCTGCATCGCGCTGTTCCTGGCGGCCTGGGAGCTGATGAGCCGTGGCGGGCTCGTCAACCCCGTGTTCTTCCCCCCGTTCTCCGTCGTCGTGGAGACGGTCTGGAGCATGACCCTCCAGGGGACGATGCTCCCGCACGTGAAGGCGAGCCTGACGAGGGCGCTATACGGCTTCGTCCTGGCGGCGGCCGCGGGGGTCCCGGCCGGGCTTCTCCTGGGCGCCTGGCACTCCGGGCTCAGAAGGCATCTGGACATGCCCTTCGAGGTGCTCTCGCAGATAAACCCCTTTCTCCTCTTCCACGTCCTCATCCTCTTCATGGGCATAGACGAGGCCCCGAAGATAGCCATCGTCTTCTGGACCTGCCTCTGGCCGATACTCTTCAGCTCCATGAACGGGGCCTCCTCCGTGAATCCCCTGCTGGTCAGGGCGGGCAGGGCCTTCGGCCTGGGGAGGGCCGGGCTCCTCGTGAAGATCGTCGCTCCCGCCTCGTCCCCGCTGGTCCTGTCCGGGCTGAGGCTCGCCCTGGGCTACAGCATGTTCATGCTCATAGCCGCCGAGATGATGGGCGCCTCCAGGGGGCTGGGGTGGCTCGCCCTGACGACCCAGGAGACCTTCCAGGTGAACAGCATGTACGCTTCCGTCGTGGTCATAGCTTTCCTGGGACTCGCGCTGGACGGGGCCTTCCTGCTGGCGGGGAGGAGGTTTCTCGCGGTTTCCCGCGAGGGTTTCATGAATTCCGCCGAATGAGCGCTTCCGGAGCGCGGGGCCCCGGCACTGGCTTCGGGGCCCCGGCCCCCGCCTCCGGACTCCGCGAGGGCGGGGACCGGGGGAGCAGACGGACGGAATCCGGGCTCGCGAAAGGTGCCCCGCGCTGTTTCCGGCATGTCGGTTTTCAGGAAACGGCGTCTCCCGGCCCCGGGCTTTCCGGCTTCCCGCCGGGGGCCGCGCGTTCCCGGAGCTGCGGGGAGGACGGCAGAGAGTCCCGTCCCGACCGAAGATGAATTTCAGGAAGGCCGGCTTCGGAGTCCCGGCCTTTCCAGCGGGCGCCGGCTTCCGGGCCTCCCTGGCGGGGATGTCCGGAACGCCTGCCTGACCGCGCCGGGCGGTGCCCGGACTCCCCTTTTTCTGTCTGCGGGGTGGGGGAGGACGGGCGCCCCCGGCGCCCTTTCAGCCGCGAGCGCGGGAATTTCCGGCTCGGGAACGCGTGGGGCCGCACGCGGCCGCGGATCCGGGATTCGGAAATCCGGAGGGGGAGCATGACTGGCTGCCTGACCTATAGATTCGCCGGGAGCTTCCCGCCCCGTACGGGCAAAGCGGCGGACGCGGAGCCCCTGTCCGCGGCCGGGGCCCCGGCGCCCCCCCGCGCCCCGCGCGGATTGGCCCTCCGGGGCCGGAAGGCGCGCGCCCTCGCGTGCGCCGCGGCGCTCTGGGCCTTCTGCGTCCCCTTTCGGGGGGAAGCCCGGGCCGGGGAGGCGGTCTCCCTCGGGTGGGAGAGCCCGGGAGGGGGAGTCGCCCTGGCGGCCGCCGTCAGGAACGGCTTCTTCGGGGAGGAGGGCATCGAGGTCACGGCCGTCAGGACCGGGCTCGGCGAGTTCGGGGAGGCCGTAGCCTCCGGGCGGATTGCCGCAGGCGAGCTGGACGGGCGGGTGCTGGGCCTCTTCAGGGACGGTGCCGGGGTCGGCCCCTCCGCCGGGCTGTACAGCGGTTTCCTGGAGATAGTCGGGAACGGGAACCCGCCGGGGAAGCTGCGCGTCGCGGCGGAGGGTCCCGGGGGAGGTCCTGCCGTCGCGGCTGCCCGCCACTTCAGGGATCTGGGCGTCGACCCGGACACCGCCGTGGAATGGGTAGACGTCGGGCCGGGCGGGCTGCTGGACGCCCTCGCGGACGGGAAGGCGGACGTGGCGGTCCGCTGGGAGCTTGAAAGGGCGGCCCCGAAAGGCGGGCGGGGTCATTCGGCGGCGCCTTCCGTCCGTGAAGGACACGGGATTCCGGCGGGCCGTGCCGGGCAGGGAGCCGGGCGGGGGACGGAAGGCCGTGCGGCAGGCGGCGGCCGGGCGGGCAGCGGGCCCCGGTGGGCGGACGGGGGCCCGGCGGCGAGCGGGAGGGGGAGCGGTTCCGGAGGCCCCGGAGAAGGGGGCGGCGCCCGGACCGGTCCGGAGGGATGTCCGGGCGGGGATTCGGGGACAGGCGCCGGAACGGATTGCGGAACGGGCCCGGGCGGGGCGGACGGTTCGCGCTGGAAGGTCGTCTACAGCGCGTCGGCATCGCTCCCGGCGGCCGGCGGGCCGGCGGCGGGCCCCCATGCCCGCCATACCGCCGCGAACCACTTCTTCGTCTCCTTCGTGGTCCTCGGGAGGGAACTCTACGAACGCGATCCCGCCCTCGCGGCCGCCGTGACCAGGGCGTGGATAAGGGGTGCGGCCTGGACGGGCGAGAACCTCGGGGAGGCCGCCAGGATCGGCATGGAGGCCGGGGTATGGGACGGGGACGCGGCCGGGCTGGAAAGGGAGCTTGCCAGGTACATGTGGATGCCGGGCGTGGCCCACGCGAAGGAGCACCTGAGGAGCTACGTCCGCGAGTGGGTCCGTAGGGGCCTCCTGCCTTCGGGGACGGACGAGGCGGGATTCTTCGGGGGGCTGTTCATCCCGGCGCTTCCGGATCTCGGCTGAGCCCCGCCGGTTCCGCGGCTTCCTGCGGCCCGCCCCGGCCGGGAGGCGGATCCGGACTTGCCTTTCCCGAGCACGATGCGGGCCGGCAGGTCACGGGGCGCCGCGTCCGCCCCGGAAGGCCGATACCGGACATGCCGGGGCAGGCTCCCGGCAGTCTCCGCCGGGGAGAGGGTTTCCGGGCAGCGGGTCCGTGCCAGTTCGCCTTCTGCCCCGGCACTGGAGGGCCTGCCCTTCCCGGAAAGGCCGGTCGGGAACGGCCCTTCAGAAGTCGGTGTCCTCTCCCGGATCTTCCGGGCTCCACGCCTCCGCCTCCTCCGGGCTCCCCGCCTCCATCTCCGTCAGCCTCTGGAGCCTGCCCTCCTCCATCGCCTCCAGCTCCCTGAGCCTCTGGAGCCTGCCCTCTTCCATCGCCTCCAGCTCCCTGAGCCTCTGGAGCCTCCCCGTCTCCATCGCCTCCAGCTCCCTGAGCCTCTCCAGGGTCTCCGCCTCCAGCCCCTTCAGCCTCTCCAGCCTTTCCGCCTCCGCCTCCGCCGGTTCCTCCAGCCTCTCCGGCGAGTCGGGCTCCCCCGGCCTTTCCCCCGCCCCCGGCCCTTCCCGCGCCTCAAGGTCCTCCGGCCTCTCCGCCTCCCCCGCCTTCAGCTCCTCCAGCATCCGCCCTTCCAGCACTTTCAGCTTCTCCAGCGTAACCTGCCCTTCCGCCTTCGCGGCCTCCATCTCCCCCAGCGCTTCCAGCTCCTCCGCCTTCACGGCCTCCAGCTCCTCCAGCTCCTTCATCCATCTCCGGTGCTCGTCCGGGTCAGCCGGGAGCCCCTTGCGGCCGCACCCGTAAATCGCCGCGAGTTCCTCCACGGCCCTGCGGCTCCCCATCGTGGCCGCCTTCTTATACAGCCGTACGGCCTTGGCCTCGTTCAGGAGCACGTTGGTCCCGTCCATGTACTCGTCCGCCAGCTTGCAGACGCAATCGGTGACGCCCGCATCGGCCATGTCCTCGAGCCAGGCTATCTCCTTGCCGTCAACCATCCCCCTCAGCGTCCCGAAGAAGTTCCTCTTCTTCGGGACGGCCTTCCCCATCTCCGCGGGAACCCGTTCCCTTCCTTCGGCCACCAGCGCGTTTGCCGACTTGAACATCATGGGAGAAGCCCTGATCATCAGTTCTCCCACCTCCTCGACCGCCTTGTACGGATTTATCTTCAGGGCAATCTGGACGGCGGTGATGGCGATCTTGGCCGCTTCCTTGCCCGTGGCCCTGAACGCGTCCTTGGAGGTTTCCTTCTCGACGAGCTTCTGGGCGAAGTTCCGGGCGTCGCTGACGGTTTCCCGGGTCAAGTTCCTGGCTCCAATTGCGGCCTCCCCTGCGGTCTTCGCGGTCAGGTTCCCGGCGCCGGCCAGGACCTTCCCGGCGGACTTCGTGACGGTCACGGCACCGGTCGCGGCGTTCCCGGCTGTCTTCGCGGTCAGGCTCCCGGCATCGGCCAGGGCCTGGCCTGCGGATTTCGTGAGGGCCACGGCACCGGCCGCGGCGTTCCCGGCGGTCTTCGCGGTCAGGCTCCCGGCATCGGCCAGGGCCTGGCCTGCGGATTTCGTGAGGGTCACGGCACCGGCCGCGGCGTCCCCGGCGGTCTTCGCGGTCAGGCTCCCGGCACCGGCCAGGGCCTGGCCTGCGGACTTCGTGACGGTCACGGCTCCGGCGGCGGCGTTCCCGGCGGTCTTCGCGGCCGCGTCGGCAGTCTTCTTGGCGGTTTCCTTAATCTTGTCCCACAGGGCCATGGTTAAGCCTTCAAGCTTCTTGCGGGCCGAGAACGGCATCGGTTCCGGGTGCGGAAGGCCTGAACGGGAAACCGGCCAGGCCTGGAAGCGGGTCTTGCCGGGGAAGACCGGCCCGGCACGTCCCTGTTCCGGAACTCCCCATAGGCCGAGCTCCCGCAGGAGCTCGGAAAGGGACGTAGGCCCGCGGGAAGCGGAACCCGTGGTCCTCGGGCCGTGTAGGCCCCGGCGTTCCCGGAGAGGCGCCCGGCCGCGGCGGGCGGGGATCCCGGCTGGTTCCGGCCTTCAGTTCTCCGCGCGTCCCCCGTTCGTCCGGAGGAGGCACGGCGGCAGGCGCCCGGCGATACGGGCTGGCGGAAAGCCTGAGCCGGCCGGCAGGGGCTGCCGGCGAATCAGGCCGCAAGTCCCCGCGGCATGACCGGATCCGGATCGCTGGCTGGTCATAAGGTCGGACGAAAAGCTCTGATATTCTAGCCAGGACCGGCAGGACGGTCAAGCCGGGGTCGGCGCGCCGATAGGACAGGAAAAAAATTTTCGCGCGCCCTGAAACGGACAGGCTTCAGGATACGGCGGCCCGTAGGCGTTCAGGCGTTGTCCGGCACCCGGAAGCGGGGCATAGGAACAGGCCGCGCCGGCGATGGACATGCCCCGCGTCATGCTCCGCAGACGGTACTGGCGCGGACTTCATTTTGCCGATGCCGTCCCCAGGATGGCAGCGGTAGCGGGCATCGGCATCGGTAGCGGGCAGCGGGCAGCGGCAGCGGCATCGGTAGCGGGCAGCGGCATCGGTAGCGGGCAGCGGGCAGCGGCATCGGTAGCGGGCAGCGGGCAGCGGCATCGGTAGCGGGCAGCGGCAGGGGGCACGGTGCAACGGGCACCGCCGGCATTGCTTGAAGGGACGGAGCGGGCCGCTATGACATGACTGATCCATGGTGACATTGATTGATTGAAAGAGAGCAGGAAATACGCCGTCTTGATTTCCGGGCTGATGTCCGGGGCAGGCCAAGGGCCGCAGACTGATGCGAAGAGATTGGCCAGTGCCTGGCAAGGGAGCGGGACGTCCCTGCGGACTGTGACAGGGACCGCCTCCTCTGCGGAACCCCCAGGCGGATCTGGAGCGCGAATGATTCGGGACGGCACCGGGTTCTCGGTCGCGGCAGATTTCGTATCCCAGTCTGTTCCCGTGCCCGGCGGGAGAGGGCAGGCGGCGGTCCGCCTGGAGGAGTTCAGCGGAGAACGCTTCCGGTTCCGGAACGCGTCTCCGGGTCAGGCTCTGCCCCGTTAGCCCCCCCCTCGGGGCCACCGTTCAGGCACGGGCGGGAAGCTCCTCCTCGGGGCCGCGGTTCAGGCACGGGCGGGAAGCTCCTCTTTGAGGCCGCGGTTTCGTCCGGCACATGAAGAGATGAAGATTTTCCGCCCGGCATCGAGGTGAGGGCGGAGGCGTCGGAAGGTCTCGGCAGGCTCCTGGCCGTTCCGAAGACGGACGGGCTTTCCTGTGGTAAGCGGGGCGGAGGGCATGTATGGGATTGCTCCTCCCATTCCGGGGGGGGAAGCGTCGAAATGCCAAACAGGAGTCCACTTAATTCGTGATCGGTGATGGCGGGATCGGCAGATAGGAAGAAGGCCTGCGCGATCGGCCAGCCTGATGAGGCTGGGGAGCGGAAAATCTGTTGCACGGTACAGGATATGGTGTCTAATCCGCGTACATCGGGGATATGAGGAATGACAAGACCAGAAAAGACCTTGGACAGTATGCATGCCCTACATCTGTTTTTGAAATTTCATGCCTTGTAACGGATATCTGGCGTGAGGGTGTGGCATGAAAGAACATTGGGCTGATTCTGTCTCGGTTAATATATAACTGGTGCGATGAAGGTAAAATTGTCGATGATTTGAAAGGACGGGCGATGTCTGATGAGCGAAAATCGGAAATGCTTGATTTGTAAGACTTTCCATAAGAAACTGTAAATTTATCGGAAATGGAGGAAAAATTAATTTTTCGGTAATTTATAAGATTGTTTAAATGGTGTTGACAGGCCGGGCAAATTTCAATTAGTATCTGCCCATGATGAAAGAAAGCTCGAGGGGGCGGAGGCCCCTGACGGGATCAAGGCTTCCGGACAAAGATGCCGGGAGCGGGTTCGGCAGCAAATTACCTGATCCAGTGTGTGCAGCCGATTCGGACGCCCCGTCACGGGACGGCGCGTCAGTGGCGATGGCGAATGAATTTCCGGTCGCCGCCCTTCCGGGGCGGGACAACCCGCAATCCGAAGAGGCCGTCCGGTTCGGACCGGAGGTATCGGATGCGGATCGCAGGGAAATATCCCGTGCGAGAGTTTCAAGGCGAGGTGAAGGCGCACTGGGCACGTGCCGGAGCCGGACCAGCCGTTTCGGACCGCAGTAAGGCTGCGGACGCATCGGACGGATTGCTTCCGGGCAGCCGATCCGATGAAAACTGTCAGCGAATATCCGCCGCGCGTCTCGGGAGGTCACCTGAAGGGCCGATCGCGATGCGAGGCGAAATGCCAATGATATAGAGGCGACGGGATGATCATCTGCCGCTGTACGTGCGGCCGCTAGCCGCACTATTCCCATTATGGAGATCCGCCGGACAGAGTTGGCTTCCGGGCCCTTGGACTTTGGATTGAAGCCATTGTCAGGGACACTTTGATCAGGAATGAACTCGGTCGGAGGAAAGCGCATCTGACAGATGCCGTTTGAGGATAACGTCATTGACGTCCCGAGACGGCTGTTTACGAGACGGGTGCGCCATTCACGATTATTTGGGATATGAATATGGCAGGTGCGTTGCGACAGACGTTGCCATGAAGTCGTATGTCATTGTCCATGTTTTGTTGTGTGATTTCAGCTTTGGAAGAAGTTGCGTCAGCATATAAATATCGATGGACAAGCGACAAATCAATGTCATGGCTCAACTTCCGAAGAATGTCTGCAGGATGAGTCATCGCTTAAGACAGTTCGCGGTATCGGGCCGAAAGTGTTCCGACGCGACAGGTGCATGAACTTTAAATTCGTATATGTTTATTCGGGAATTCATGTTGACCATACGCGACATGAGTTGCAATAGGATAGTCCATATGAGAGTGTGCCTACGAATGCGAGTGTTGTATCGAGTTAGAGAAATCTGATAATTCTTTGCAGGTACGGCAAGAAATTTGGGAAAACAAATTACGGATGCACGGCACACCGCATGCAATGACATTTGAGAAATGTGTCATGTCCGTCAGAATTTTACTCTGAAAATTAACAAGTGTATTCAGGCTTTTCAAGCCATCGTATCAAACGGCGATGCGCCAGTGACCGATGGACAATATTCCAACGGCAAGCCCGTAATATGTCATCACTTCAAAGATTGGAGGAAAGGAACATGAACGTCTGCAACTGCGCGAGCGGCGTGTAGCCGCTGACCCAGGCGGCCCCCCCGCGCGGGGCCGGTCCGGGGCGCGTCCGCGTTTCAGGGCGCGGACGCGCCGGACCGCCCTGACTTCAGGAAAAGCGAGATGGCCGAGTCCGAATTTTCTGCATTTCCCCTGCCCCGCCCCGGAAGGCGCGCGGGACAATTCCTATGATACTCAACTGAGGAGGTGACGATGGAACCTGGCAGAGCTTGCGTAAAGAGTTATGGACAGCCGAGACGCCCCTGCGCCTACAGAGGCTCGAAAGCTGTCCGGCCTGCTGCATGAAAGCCGCTCTGCGGCCAAGGGGGTGAGGGTACACCCCCCGGCTGGGGATAGGTCCCCGACCTGGCCATTTCCCTGCCAACCGCACCCGGCTTCCGCCAATGATTCAGGAGAAACAGGATGAGAAGCATCAGAGTTATCATGGCAGCGCTTGCGGCCGCAATCTTCCTCGCGTCGGTTCAGCCCGATGCGTCGGCCGAGTCCCCCATAACGTTTTCAGGCTACTTGAGGCTAAGGACGCTCGCCCTGGGAGGGTTCTTTGCCAGCGACGAGCATCTGGATAAGGTAAGCGACCGCTACGCCATTTCAAGGCTGCGGGTGAACGTCGAGTTCAAGCCGAACGACAAAGTTTCGGTCAGGTGGAGGTTCCACGGGCCGCACGGGGCAAGGTTCGGTTCGACCAATACCGGTCCCGCGGGAGATTTCTCTCTATTTTCGCAGTACTTCTACGGGGTCGCGAAGACCGACTGGGGCACATTCAGCGCGGGACGCATAAGCTACGACGTCGACTCTGCCGGTCTCAGGACCCTCGGCTACGCCCCTCTCTGGGGATTCGGGACTTCCGGAAACATATTCGATCGGGATTCCGAGAACGACGGGATCATGTACTTCAACGAGTGGGACAACGGATTCGGCGTCAAGGCGTTCTATATCAAGAGGGCGCACGGGCTTCCGAGGTATGCCGATTCCTTGGGGGTGACGCACCAGTATTATAAGGACGTCGACTACGACCGCTATTCCATAGAACCGTTCTACAGGTGGGAGACCGGCGGGGCCTCCCTGGCTCTCCAGTACGACAGGAACAACTACAACTACACATACGGGACGAATCTTCAGGGCTATACCGCAAACAACAATCCGGCAGGGTACATAGAAAACGTCGACAAGAACTACGTTGTGACGATTAACCCCGCCTTCTATCAGAGCTGGGCCGTCGGCGGGGACAAGACGTTCACGGTGCATGCCGAGGCCAAGTATGCCTTCGGAAAGAGGCGTCGCGGCAAGATCAACGGGGTGACGCAGCGGGAAATCAAGCAGGACGGTTTCGGGGCTTACGTGGACTTCACCCTCGCCTATCCCCAGGGGGACAGCGCGCTTGCCGGATGGTATTTCAGGGGAAACGACGCCGGAGACGGCTACGATCCCCCCGATGACTGGAAAGACCACAGCCTTGTCAATCCCGGCGAGGGATTCTATCCTTTCATACTGTTCTATTACGGCAATCTGTTCCTGGGGGCTGGCGGAGCCCGCGATCTTGAGGGCAACCAGGCTCCCGGGCACTGGGCGCTCGCGCTCCTGGGGAACCACAGCTTCAACGAGTACATAACCCTGAACTACGCCATAGGAAGCTTCAGGAAGACCAACGACTGGTACCGCCTGAACGGCGAGAAGGCCTCCCGCTCCCTGGGGACGGAGGTGGACCTGGGACTGACCATCAAAATCCTGGACAACCTGCAGTGGCAGACGAAATTCGCGGTCTTCGACGCAGGCCGCTACTACAGCGACAGGTGGGAGCGGCCCGAGTTCCACCGTACCGTCTGGGGATGGGGAAACGAGTTCCTGTTCACGTTCTGAGGATAAATCCGCTCTTTGGACGGCCCGTGATCCGAGGGACGTCCAACCGACCGAGCCGCGGCTGGGATTGCGCCCTGCCGCGGCTTTTGCGTTTCTGGCTTGGCGGTAGAGGCGGAAGGTGACGATCATGTCCCTTCCGGATGTGAGCGGTTCAGGAGCATTGCCCGACAGATGCCGCTTCCCGGAGACGGCGCGGGGCGGGATATTTTGAAAGCGTTGATTTCTTTCAGGCTTTCAGGCGTTCAGGATGTCGGGATGTTAGGCGTTTATGCTTTCAAGCTTTACGCGGCATCTTGATTTTTCCCATATCTTGCATTAGTCTGGTACCAGCCCACTATAGCGCTTCCGGCCTCCGGCTGGGGATGCCCAGGTTTCCCGGCGCTCCGCCTTCCCGTCTCGCCGGCTTCTTTCCCGACGAGACTCCGAGGACCCAGCATGACACTTCCCGATCCGGGTTCCTTTTCCGCCCTTCTGGCGGTCGTCCTTGCGGCACTTTCCGCCGTCCCTGTCCTGTGCTCCCTTCCCGCCCTCGCCGCCGCGAAAAAGTCCGGCGGGGGAAAGCGGTCGCGCAGGAACTCCTCCTCTTACAGGAAGAAGCGCGTTTCCAGGTCCGATTACAGTAAGAAGTCCGTTTCCAGGTCCGATTACAGTAAGAAGTCCGATTCCAGTTTCGGGAAAAAGACGGTTGTGTCCATGCACGTGACGAGCAGGCCCTCCAGGCTTCCCGGGCCGTTCGGCACTCCGGTCTGGGGCTTCGGGAGCCTGGGAGCCGAACTGGACAACGAGATCGCTTCCGCCGAGAAGAGCGCGAGAAACGGGGAATGGGAGAATGCCGCTTTCAGCTGGGAGCGCGTCCGGTCGCTTGCTCTGCTTCTCCACGGTCCAGGCGACATGCGCGTCTGGGCCGCTCTTTCGCGGCTGGCCCTGGCGAATCTCGAGTTCATCGGGGCTCCTATCCTGGGCATCTTCGGAAGCGTGGTGCCCGTCTCGATGGCGCGGGGGGCCGTCACGGGGCTCATGAGGGGACTGGGCAGGGCGGAACAGGGGGCGGATCTAGCCCGCGAGGCCGAGTTCGCCCTGGAGACCTTTCGGAACGCGGCGGGGTCCCGCCTCGGGACCTGGGACAGGGCGCTGGCGAAAACGGCGAGGAAGGCAATCGAGCTCGCGAGGCTCTCCGGATCTCCTGAGCGCGGCGGCACCGCCGACCCCGGAGGCGGCGACATCCTCGGGGAGTCCGAGTGGCCGGTCAGAATGGAGCTGGTCGTGGCGACGGAGGCTCAGGACTTTGACGCCCTTTTGAAGGACATGGGCGCGGACACGGCCGCGAACTCCATGGACGGGGCCGACACGTTCCAGGCCGTGGACTTGGGCGAGAAATCCTTCCTGAAAACCCTGGAGTCGCACGGGTTGAGCGCTCTGTCGAGGGCAGGGGGCATCGGCGGGGAGACGGGGGAGGAGATTGTGGCCATGCTGGAGAAAATCCGCCTGCACGGGATGCCGCCGGGGTTGTCCGCCGCCGAGCACAGGGCTTTCATGGCCGAACTGGAATCGGCGAAGGAGAGGTACGGGAAGTCCCCGGGTCCAGGCGGAGGCCGGGAACGGGATGCCGGGGCAGGGCGGACGCCCGTGACGGGCAGGAGCCCGAAGACCGCCGGTCCGGCGGGGGGCGGAGAGGCCGGAGGGTTCGCGGGGGACTACGACGACTCCCGCGAGCGTGACGCCGTCTTGAAGCTTGTCAAGAAGGCCGGGGGCGGTCGGGTTCCGGTTATCTACACCTCCGCGGACGACGTCTATAAGGAGAGGTTCATTCCCGAAATGGACGAAGGCCTCGCTGACGTGGGCGCCCTGAGGGCCGGGATCGCGGCCTCGGAGGCCTCGCTTCGCGCCGAGAGCTCCTTGGAGGCGATGGTTCTCCGCTCCCGGCTGGGCGCGGCCATCGCGAACGGCCTCGCGGAACGGGCACTGGCGGAGGGCTTGCCCGGCTGTGCTGGTTACGCCTTTCCTGTGCGCGGCAGGTGTACGGGGGACGCGGCCCATGCGCCGGACGGGCCCCGCTCCGGGGACGGGGGCACGGGGGATCTGGCCGAGGCGCGGCGGCTTCTGATCGAGGCGGCGGAAGCTCTCGAGCGGGAGACGGGTTCCGCCTCCGAGGAGACGCTGGACGCCAAGGAAAGGCTCGTGAGGTTCCTGAGGGGCGACTCGGGACCTTCCCGGGTGCTCCCCAGGCTCCCGGAAGAGGTCGCTCCGGAGGAGGACCTGCGGCTGGCCTGCAAAATTGCCCTCCAGAACCGCCAGGCCGCGGAGGACCTGGCCTCGGGGAAACTGCCGGCGGGGAAACTGGGCTGGGGGAAAGACGGGCTCACCGCGTCGCCGATGCGGGCGAGGGCGGAAATTACCGCGCTGGAAGCGGCGCTGGACGCCGCATGGTGCCTGAGCGATCTGGGGGATGCCCGCGGCGCGGCCCAGCTCAGGCGCCAGGCGGCCTTATCTGCCGGGCAGGACCCGGAGGCCAGGGCGGACGACATCCCGAAAACGGTCCCGCGGGCCAGGCTCCGCTCCGATCTGGGCGAGAGCGCCAAGGATGGGGGCCGTACGGAAAGGGCCTTCATGATGCACGGGAAGGCTCTTGCGGCCTTCAGGACCATACTGGGCAGCGGAGATCGCCTGACCATCGCGTCCGCCGTGAGGTTTGCCGACCAGCGCAGGGCCAAGGGCGAGCACCTGCAGTCGGCGACCCTGTACGCCAGGTCGGCCGAAACCCTCGCGAAGCGCTGGCCGCTGGACCCCGCAGTCCCGGAGCTCCGTCTCATGGCATGCATCGATCTGATCTCCGAAAGGGAGTTCGAATCGACCCTTCCGCTTCTTCACGGCTTCGTGGAAAAGATGGGACGTATCCTGGGGATTCGCCACCCGCGCTTCATCACGGCGTTCGCGAACCTCGGCAGGGCCTTCCTCTCCGCCGGGGACGAGGAAGGAGCGGCGGCGGCCCTGGGCAGGGTGATCGGCCATTTCGGCTCGGGACCCGCGTAGCCCCCCTGCCGGTCCCGTCCGGGGGAGCCTTCGTGGACGAGGTACTCCCGGCCGATGCCCTGAACGCGTTCGGGGTCTCGCTTTCGCATGTGCCCGACTGCACCGGGTTGTCCCCGACTACACCGGGGCGGCATCGGCCTTCTCCCCCGGGGCAGGGATCAGGAAGAGGCCCAACGGCCCGGATACCCCTGAAACCTTCATGGCCCTGTTCAGCGGGGCCTGAGCCGAGGCCGGCTCCTGGGACGGGGCCGGGGGACTGAGGTTGCGCGAGACGTTTTTGCGGCCGGGAAGCTCGTCCCGGGGTCGTCCCGCCCGGACACCGGGCGCTCGGGGAAGGCGGCAAGGGCGCCGGGGGGCCTTGCGTGACGCCGTTCGGTGCGGATTGTCGCAGTTGCGGACATGGTATCCGTTCACGGGCACAAGGGTGGGCTGTCCTGTTTCAGGACGGAAACGATCTTTAGGCGGGTTGGAGGCAGTCCTGGTAGAGGGAATGGCGTTCCTGTTCAGGCGGGTTGTTGTTC
>JAISEQ010000302.1 GCA_031264045.1 Deltaproteobacteria bacterium | reverse complement strand
TTCGTGAACATGCTGCGCCGGAAGTTCGAAGAACAGGGCAGGAGGTTCGTGGTCATAGACAGGTTCTATCCTTCGAGCAAGACCTGTTCGGCCTGCGGAGCTTTGAAACCGGCCCTGGGTCTTGCTGAAAGGGTCTGCGTCTGTGACAGGTGCGGACACGCCCAGGACAGGGACCTGAACGCCGCGCGGAACATACGTGCCGAGGGCCTGCGCATACTCGGCCCGCTCATCGATAAGAACCGCAGGACACGCGGATAAGAACCGCAGGACACGCGGGGTTAGCCCGGACGTTGATCTGGCGGGCCTGAGACGCCTTGTACGGGAAGCCCCTGGGCTTTAGCCCGGGGGCATGTCACTCTATCCTGCCGGAACGGTGGTGTCAACCGGGTACCCCCGGGGCCCCGGGGCCCCGCAACGGCGACTGACCGGCGACCGTTCCCGCTCCGGTTCCCCCTTTCATTTCCGCTCTTCCGTCACCGGATCTTTTCTCCGCCGGTTCTCCCCCGCCCGGCCCCATCTTCCAGTCCGCCCTTCCCGGCGGCGGGGGCGCGGGAGCCGCTCCTTTCCGCCCGCGATCCGGACCCGCCCGTCGCCTTGCCGCCCCTTCCGCCCCCGCGAACCCCGGACAGCTCCGCCTTCACGGGTCCAGGCCTTTCCGGAGGTGGCTCCGGCCTGATTATCGAGTCGGGAAGGGGCGTCTTCGTGAGGCTCAGGGCATGCAGGGCGGGGACGGCCCCGTCGGCGGCGGCAATCACGTCCACGCGCGTGATGCCCATGGCGGCCAGGAGCTCCCGGTGCTCCGGGAAGTCGTCCGGGGAGAGGGTGAAGCCTCCGGACGCCAGATCGCCCAGGAAGTCCGGGAAGCCGTCGGGACCGTCGTAGTTCACGTACAGGGTCACGCTGGGGAGCTGGATCTCGACTGCCGCGGAGGCGGGGACCCCGGGCTTCCAGACGAAGACCCCGGAGACCGGGTAGTTGTAGTTCACCAGGCTCTGGACGTCTCCCCGGGAACTCACGGAGACGGAGGTCCTGATAGGCTTCTCGGAAGCCGCCGGATCCACTTCCGCCGCCACCAGCGTGACGGTGACCGGGTAGGAGTCCATCGCGGACTGGGGCCCGACGGCCCTGCCAGCCAGGCCCCTCGTCTCGGACCAGGCGGCCATGGAGGATCCCAGGGCCGAGGAGCCTCCGGGCCGGGCCGCTGCGCCCTTCGCGCCGCCTCCCCCGGAGCGGCCCGCGCCGTCCCCCGCCGCGGCCGCGAGGCGCAGGAAATCGTCGGTGAAGGGGAAGGGCCTCCCCTCCCAGCTCCTCGCCCGGCACGCGCCGCCGCAGCCCTCCTCCAGGAACGGGCCGGCCCAGCTCCCGACGAACCGCTCCAGAAGCCCCCCCGGCCCGTACAGGGTCAGGCGGGCATCGTTCGCGTCCATGAACCTCAGGGGGTTCACGACCTCGGCTTCCCAGCGCGAATCCAGGACCTCGGCCGCGGTCCTGACCAGGAGCCTCTCCACGGTCTCCAGGTTGGCCTTCCTCACGCGGTAGAACAGATCATCGGGCGGCCCGCCGTCCGGCTCCTGGTAGACCAGGGCGCCGTACGACTCGATGGCCTCCCTCGCCGCGCCGTACCTGGCGGTCTCGCCCCCGGCGGCGTGGGAGCTCCCAGGAGCTCCGGGGGCGGGAGGGGCGGCGGTCCCCGGAACCCCGTCCGCGAAGACGAGCGGCCCGCCGTAGAACCTGGCGGTGAGCCGCAGCGCGTCGTCGGGCTTGAGCTTCAGGTCGGCCTCCAGGATACGGACCTGATCCATGAAGCGGCCGTATCCCGCTTCCGCCGCGTAGACCTTCTCCATGAAGTCCGGCCGGTGCGCGAGCCCCGCGCGGGCTGCGGCCTCGGCCTCCGCCTGCCTCCGGGAAGCCCCGCCCGGCGGCCCCCCCTCCTGGCCCCCGTCGGAGAACGCGGCGGCGGAGAACCCCGAGGAGCGGTCCGGGCGATCCCGGACGCCGCGCCCTGCCAGGGTCCTGGATTCCCCCCACATGTCGACCGCGCGGTCCAGGGCCACGTTCATGAGCCAGGGGGCGGCGCCGTCCCGGAGCGCGTACTCGGCGAGGTTATCGTAGAGGATGCCCGCGAACCTCGCGAAGGGCGACACGCCGTCCACGTTGTGCTGGGCGAAGAACGCGTCCTTGTCCGAGAGGCGGTAGATGCCGCTCGCCGCCTCCTCGAAGCTCCTCTTGTAGGCGTGCCAGGTCTCGAGGTACTCGGCGTCGTAGGCGAGGAGGAACTCCGGGGCCAGGGCGGCCTCCCTGGCCAGCGCCTCAGCCGCCCCCCGGTCCCCGGCGGAGGCCCCTGCGGCGGTACGGGCCCTGACGGCGGCGGCGGCCAGGAGGTCCAGCGCCTTCAGCACATGCCTTCTGCCTTCCAGCGTGTACTCCCCGGGGACCTCGGCCGGGGAGTCCTCCCCCAGGACGGCCGCGACGTCTATGCCCGCGTCGTAGCGCCTCCAGAACGCGTCCAGCCCCTCCCCTTCCAGCTCGAGGGTAGAGCACCACTCGGTTATCCAGCCCAGTCCCTCGCCGCCCCGGCTCTCGGCCATCCTGGCCGTGACCAGCGCCAGCCTGCCCAGCACGTGGTCCGCATGCGCATGCACGGCTTCCGCTTCCGGGCCCTTCAGGAACGCGTCCAGGAGCCTCGCCAGGGTGAGGTTCCACAAGGGGGACGTCTCCCCCCGGAAATTCCTGGGGAGGAGGGGGAAAGTGCCGACCGCGTCCGCTTCCCCGCCGTCCCGGGAGCCGTAGACCGTGGAGAGCCACATGAGCTGGCGGAAGGTGACGGAGAAGAGCTCGCGGTCAACCCCCGGCGCCTCGTCCCCGCCCGTCCCGTCCGGAGTCCCGTAAACCGCCGGGACGCGGCGCCCCGCCCCGCCGTCCGCCGCATGTCCCCCGCCCGCGGCGTGTCCCCCGCCCGCGGCGTGTCCCCTCCCCGCGGCCCTGCCTCCGCCCGGCGGGAGCCCGCCCGCGGCGCCCCTGGGGACCGCCGGCCTTCCCGGACCCGCGGCCCTCGCCGCCTGGGCCTCCAGGGCGCCGGCCAGATCGTCCAGGGCCCTGATGATGTTGAACTCGAATCTCCACTCCAGGTTCCGGACGAACTCCTCGGAACGGTCGGGGCCTATCCCGCGGAAGCTCACGGTCCTCCGGTAGTCCTCCACCGCGGTCATGAGCCGGCGGGCGTCGTTCGCCCTTTCCAGGGACGTTCCCCCCCGGACCGCGAAGGACACCCCGTCGGCGGCCTGCCCGGCCGCGGCCGCGAGCCCCCTCTGGTAGCGGACGTTAAAGCCGGCCAGCACCGCCAGCCCCAGGAGCGCCGCGTAGAGGCAGGCCAGCGCGGCGACCCTCGCCTTCTCCCGCCCCCCCCAGGCGAGGTTTAGGGGCGCGGACAGCTTGGCCCCGTCGGGGACGACGCGCCCGAGAAGCTCCCGCAAGCCCCGCGCCCCGCCCTCCCGGCCCGGGATTTCCGGGGCCCTGCCGGGACGGCGCCCGCCGCGCCCTCCGGCGCCCCCGGACGTCCGTCTTCCGGTCCCGGCGCCGCCGGCTCCGGGGAACGCCCCGCCGGGACCGGGCGTCCAGGCCGGATCCGGATCGGCGAAGATGCCGGGAGCGAGCCCGCCGCCGGGATCGGAATCTCCCGTGCCCCCTCCGGAACCGGCGGCGCCGACGTCCTCCCCGGCGTTCGGGGCAGACTGCCCGTGCCCGTCGGCGGCCCCCCCGACGGAAGGCGGCATGGGGGCGGGGGCGGCGCTGGAGGCCGGCGATATCCCCGCCGCGGATCCCACGGGCCCGCCGTCGGGACCGCCCGTCCGGGGCCCGCGGCCGTTGGCCGCGGCGAAGGGCTCGCCCGGGATGCGGACGGCGTAGATCCCCTGGATCCGGACGGGCGGGCTCGCGGGGGACGGGCAGCCGAGGGCCCCGCAGAAGACCGCGAGGGGCCTTCTGAGGCTCCCCGCCTCGGCGTAGGCGGTAAGGCAGGGGGCGATGGCCGCGGGCTCCTCATCAAGAAGATGGTCCAGGACGGCCAGGAGCTTCGCCTCCACCGCGAGGGCGGCGCGGTCTCCCGCGAGGGCGCCCTTCCAGGCGCGGCGGTTCGGGGGAGCCGCGAGGCCCGCGGGTTTCCCGTCCCTTTCCAGGCGCTCCAGGGCCGCGTCCCAGCCGCGGTCCCTATCGAGCATCGTCACCATCACGTACACCGGAGGCGAGACGTCCAGATCGATCGCCATGCGGTTCATGAGGCTCCAGGTCCCCTGGCCCAGCTCCTTCAGCTCCGCCTCGCGCCCGGGCGCGAGAAGCCCCGCCGGCACCGCCACCAGGACCCCCTGGACGGGAACCCTGCGTCCCGTCCCGGCGAGAAGGCCCGTGAGCTCCTGCCGCCTCCGTTCCGGATCCCGCTCCTCCGGGCCTTCCCCGGAACCGCCCCCGGCCCCGCCCGGCCTTCCGAAGAGGCCGTGCACCGCCACGTAGGTGGCCCTGTCGAAGAAGTACCACTCGCATCCCCCGGCCCCGCCGGACGTTCCCGGCAGATCCCCGGAACCCGCGACGAGTCCGGACTCCCTCAGCGCCGCGGTCATCCCGGAGCCTTCGGGGCCCGCGACCAGGACGAGGGGCCTGGCCCTGCCGCCGTCGGCCGCCCGGCCGTCCCGGCGCTCCCGCATCAGGAGGACCCCGCGCTCCCACTCCTGCCTCAGCGGGCTGAAGCCCCTTGGCCTCGGGGCCTGGGGGGGAGGGGCTTTGACGGTCCGGGCCGCGCGGGCGTAGCCCCGGCGGGCGACGAGGCCGAAGGCGAGCCTGGCGAGAATCCACAGGAGCGGAAGCCCCAGGAAGACTGCGGGCCCGATCAGGGCCAGCGCCGGATTCCACTGGCGCTGCCACGCGAATATGAGGATGGCGGCGGCCGAGACCGCTGCCAGGAACAGGAGGAAGATGATGACCAACAGATTCCTTATCATCCGCCCGCTCCCGGCTCCTCCCTATTTGCCGCCGGCCCCGGACCCGACGGCGTCCCCGGACCCGCACCCGACTTCCGCCGCCGGCCTGACCCCGGCCTCGGCCCCCTCTTCCGGTCCGCCCCCGAACCCGGACACGCTCCGGGACAGGGCCCCGCCCTCCGCTCGCTCCCGGCCCCGGACGGGCACGGCCCGCGGGACGCACGCCTCCGGCCCGTTCCTCCCGCGCCCGCCGCATCCCGCCTCAGAACGGCAGGTTCTCGATTATGGCGGCCCCGTGGAGGTAGAAGGCGCCCAGGGCCAGAAGGGGGATCAGCACGTGATACACCACCCAGTCGTAATCCCTCCAGAAGTCCGCGACGGTCCCCCATATCCCCCGCTTCCGGACGCCTTCCGGCGGCTTCACGCCCTTGGCGCTCCAGGAGCGCATCTGGCGGCGCGCGACGGCCTTCAGGAGCTCCCGATCCTCCCGTGACCCGGGGACGGGGCCCTCCCGATCGGCGGCGGGGCCGCCCGTGAGGCCCGTGAACGCGTCTGCCCGCGGGCCCGGGGGATCGGGGCCCCCCGGCGCGTCCACCCGGAAACCCGGTCCCGCCGCGGGCGCGCCCGGCGAGAACTGTCCCCTGAAACCCAGTATGATGCACATGGCGTAGGTGTCCAGGACCGACTCCAGAGGCTCGGGGCCGTCCCCCGGACTGACCCAGAGGCCCACGAGCTCCGCGGCCGTGACCTCGTCGTTTACGGCGTCCGGGACCTCGTCCGCGCGGAAGTTCCCGGGCAGGTAGTCCGACGCCGAGTCCTCCGGGCCGCCGTCCGCCCCGTCTCCGGGGCGCCGCGGCGCATCCGCCGGTCCCGGGCTCCCGTATTCCCCGTCCCGCGGTTCCCCGTACCACGGCTCCCCGTCCCACATGCCCGGCGGGAACCGGAACGCGCCGGGTCCTCCGGAGAAGCCTCCGCCGGCGAGCTCGCCCTCCAGGCGGGCCGCGGACAGCGACGTCCCCTCCCGGCCTAAGAAGAGATGGCGGCGCCTCAGCGAAAGGAGCGCCCTGAGCCTCCTGTAGAAGAGCTCGCCCCCCACGTTGGTGTCCAGGAGCGATCTCTGCAGGCTGTGGTCGTTCCACAGCCGGGCGTCCCCGCGCCGCGAGTTCAGGTTGATCTCGTCTATCCAGACCAGCACCGGCCAGAGCGCCTCCCGGCGCTCGGCGGGACCGAAACCGGGAGGCAGGGGGAGACGGGCCTCCTCCGCCAGGGCGGAGGAGAGCTCCCGCGAGACGGACGTCCAGTCCGGATAGCGCCCCTCGTCCTCAGACGCCTCCAGCGCCAGCCGGAAGATCCCGAAAAACCTGGAAGCGAACCTCACGCCCGGCCCCCTTCCCTAGAGCCTGGATCCGACCAGGGCAAGCTCCGCCTTCGGCGGCGCCCCGTCCCAGAAGAGCGCGATGCGGCCGGCCTTCACCGCCTCGTCCCACATGGGGTCCTTCTGCCTCACGGCGAAGTAGACGGTGTCGGGACGCTTGGGAAGCCCCACCGGCGCCTCCCGGAGCGGCGTAAGGGTCACGCCCGGCAGGTTGTAGGAGACGAGGTTCCTGGCCCTCTCGGGGGAGGCCATCTTGGCGAAGGCGCTCAGGCCGGCCTTGGCCTCCTCCGGAGCCAGTTCGGTCCTCGCCGAGACCCAGAAGATGCATCCCCCCTCCGGGAGCGGGGGCAGCGCCACCGTGAAGCCGTTCCGGTCCCGCTGGAAGACGGCGTAGAGATCCGGTCCCGGGGTCATGGTGTCCAGGAGCCTGCCCACGAGCGCCGCGGTCTCCCTGAACGACGGGAGGGGATCCTTGTGGTCGTAGGGGACCGGGGCGCCCCCCTCGCCCGTCAGGGGCTCCCCCAGCGCCGATATCCCGGGAGCGAAGACGGTCAGCTCCGCCGCGAGCTCCCTTATCGCCGAGAAGACAGTGTAGGGGTGGACCGCCGGGCAGTTCAGGAGATGGTGGAGCCTCGCCGTGTGCCGCAGGACGATGCCGAGCGCCGTGACCAGCGCCAGGCTGTTGGACGCCAGGGACTCCAGCCTGGACTGGGACGGGGTGATCTTGTACTCCTCAAGCTCGCGGCCCTTGGCCTTCAGGAGCTCCGCCACGTCCGCCGCGAGCTCCAGGAGCGGGCTCCCCGGGTAGAGCCTGAGCGTCGCCGGCGCGAAATCCGCCCTCATGACCTTCTCGCCCTGGCGGACGAGCTTCGCCACGGGCAGGACGCCGCAGCCCCCGGCGTCCCGGACCTCGTCGCCGAACAGGAGGGCCGCGTTGTAGACCAGCGTCTCGACCCGGGCGGCGGGCCCGCCCCCCAGCAGATCCGGGACGTTCTCCGGGGGCGCGGGCGTAAAGAGCCGTCTCGGCGCGCGGCCCCCCTGCTCGGGCCGGCCGTCCTGGTCGTCCACGTTGGCCGCCTCGGGGACGAATTCCGGGACCGCCAGGAAAACCTCCAGGAGCTCGTCCGGGTTGGTCCAGGCCTTCCGGAAGGAGGCGGGGGCAACCCGCGCGTTTCCGGGAACGACGAGGCGGCGGCCGCCGGGCAGCCAGAGATCCATCCCGACTATCTCGAGCGTGTAGGAGGCCAGGGCGTCCGCGTTCAGCCTCAGTTCCGAGAAGCCCCAGGGCCAGGGGTGCAGGGCCTCCAGGATGAAGCTCAGATCCGCCCTCCGCTGGTACTCCAGAAGCTGGAAGTGCTGCGGCTCCAGGAAGGTGCCCTGCTGCCAGTATATCGGACGGCTGTAGACCATTCGGACCTCCGTGAGGCGGGCCCGCCGGAAAGGGGCGCGGCGCGGGCGATGGACGGTACGCGGAGCGGGCAGGGGCGAAATGCTGCGCGGCGGAGACCTCCTGAACGCTAACGGAAGGATGCCCCGGCACGGCAAGGCGAATCGACCGGATTCCCGGAACAATATCACCCATATTATTGCAAATGGCGCAGAAAAAAACCATATCAAACGAATATATTTCGTCTTTGATTCAACTATCTTGCGCGAGGAATCCCCCGGAGCTTGCTCCGGGGAGGGCCTGCGCATACTCGGCCTGCTCATCGATAAGAACCGCGGGACACGCGGAGTTAGCCCGGACGTCGATCTGGCGGGCCTGAGACGCCTTGGACGGGAAGCCCCTGGGCTTTAGCCCGGGGTATGTCACAAAAATAACATGCTCAGCTATGTTCCTTGATGCGGGAAGTGCGCCGGGCCGCGGGAAGCTCGGAGGCCGCTGTGCGGGAAGGGCGCCGGGCCACGGGAAGCGCGGATCCGCTTTGCGGGAAGGGTTCCGGTCTGCGGGAAGCTCGGAGGCCGCTATGCGGGAAGGGCGCCGGGCCACGGGAAGTTCGGAGGCCGCTATGCGGGAAGGGCTCCGGTCTGCGGGAAGTTCGAAGGCCGCGATGCGGGAAGGACGCCGGGCCGCGGGAAGTTCGGAGGCCGCGATGCGGGAAGTGCGCCGGGCCGCGGGAAGCGCGGATCCGCTTTGCGGGAAGGGTTCCAGTCTGCGGGAAGCTCGGAGGCCTCTATGCGGGAAGGGCACCGGTCTGCGGGAAGCGCGGATCCGCTTTGCGGGAAGGGTTCCGGTCTGCGGGAAGCTCGGAGGCATCTATGCGGGAAGGGCTCCGGTCTGCGGGAAGTTCCGAGGCCGCTATGCGGGAAGGGCGCGGCAACA
>JAISEQ010000275.1 GCA_031264045.1 Deltaproteobacteria bacterium | reverse complement strand
GTTCCGGGGGAATCCGCCGAGTGAGATTCCGTGTCCCGGGCATCCCGCGTCCCATCAGGCTCCGCATTCGGCCCGCTACCCCGACATTGAATCGGGGGAGGGCAGTAGTGTAAAGGTTTAGCGGGGCCTTGGCCCCGGGGGGACAGCAACATGCGTCGGCGCGGCATGAGGCGGCTTCCATGGGTCGGGGTGCCGTGGTAAGCCGGCATGTATCCGTTTACTGGGCAGAAGACCTCCTCAACCACTGGTCTACGATCTACCTCCCGCATAGCCCATGACCGCCTCCGGCCTGATACAGGACTATCCAGTTGACTCCGGCAAACCAACTTATCCCGTGAACGGGCAAAAAGTGCGCATATGTATTTCAGCATAAAAACTAAATATTGTTAATTTATTCTTATTATGATGCAATATATCGTTTTAGCTATATAATAACTATAATACCATGATAATTATCTATTAAAACATGACACTACAATAATATAAATAGCTGAATCCTGATTAAACATCAGGTAGTACCAGTACCATATCTATGAACCAGTACCTGGTTTGAACTCTCTTTCAGCATTCCGAAGAGAGGGGGACAGGGCGGAAGGGGCGGTCGTTTTGCGGCGGGATCGAGACCGGGCGGCATTTCCGTCGACCGATTAGAAGAATTCGCGATGCGGCGGGTCTGACGGCCTTATCGGCGGGAGCCGCCCTGACCGGACGTGACCGTTCCCCCGTGCCGCCGCGCGGCTCGTCTCTGGGTCCACGCGTGACAAATAGACTTTATTTCAGGATCAGTACACTGTATGATGTATATTATTTCGATTGGCCCTTCCCGGCCCTCCGAGCCGGACGACACGACAAGGAGGCCCCATGACCGCCCGCGCCAGCACCGCCCTCAAAACCGTCCTGACTGGTTCCGTAAGGACGCTTCTTCTGATTGCGCCCCTCGCAGTGTGCGTTTCCTGCTTCGCGGCCATCACCACCGCCAAGCCCAACGACAACCGCCGCGACGACGAGAACTTCCAGGACTTCCTGGACGTGCCCTACCCCTCCGACATGGCTGTCGAGAAGGGGCAGACCTACGTCTATACCCGCCGGGAAGTGCTATCCGGCAAGGTGTCCCTCGTGGGATCGCTCTCCACCGACGAGATCCTGGACTATTTCGACCGGCACCTGCCGAAACACGGCTGGAACCCCCGCTCCGAGGTGACCGCCCGCAAGGTGACCGTCTCCACCTGGTCCAAGGGATCCAAGACCCTCACGATAATTGCCGAGGATCTTACACTCGCGGTGGGCGCGCGCACCAGGGCGGCCCTGTACGTGGCGCCCCCCCACACCTCTGGCGATTTGGGGCACAGGACCATCTACCAGTCCACGGTGCGCGAGCACGGCGAGAAGTACTCCACGACCCCCCTCCGCACCGGGACCGGAGGCAGTTCCGGGGCGGGCCTGCAGGAGGAGAACCTCTGATGGCGGCGGGATTCCCGCCCGACGATGCCGGGCGGGGCCCCGGGGTTCCCCCGGAGGGCCCCCCCCGTGTCCCCTCCTCCGTCCTGGAAACGCTGTCGGGCAGGAGGATTGTCCTGGTGGTGACGGGCGGGGTCGCGGCCTACAAGGCCGCGGCCCTCGCGAGACTCCTGGCTAAGAGCGGGGCCCTGGTGCGCACCGCCATGACCGAGGCCGGGACGAGGTTCGTTACGCCCCTGACCTTCGAGGCCGTCACGGGCGGGGAGTGCCGCGTCTCCATGTGGGACCGGGACCGGTTCGACATAGCCCACGTCTCCTGGGCCGGCTGGGCCGAGCTCGCGTTAGTGGCCCCGGCCACGGCGGACTTCCTCGCCAGGGCTGCGGCGGGCCTGGCGGGCGACTTCGCGTCCTCCGTAATTCTCGCCTCCCGGGCCCCGGTCGTCTTCTGCCCGGCCATGAACACGGGTATGCTCGAGCATCCGGCCACCCGGGCCAACCTGGCGATCCTTGTCGCGAGGGCGGGCGCGACGGTCATGGGCTCGCCCGAGGGTCCCCTGGCCTGCGGGACGTCGGGGGCGGGCAGGATGGCGGAGCCCCGGGACATAGCGCTTCAGGCGGCCCGCGTCCTGTGCCGCGGCGCCCTCGACGGGAAAAGGGCGCTCGTCACATCAGGGGCGACGGTCGAGCCCTGGGACGATGTCAGGGTAATCACCAACCGCTCTTCGGGGCGCATGGGCGCCGAGATTGCGCGGGCGTGCTGGGTCATGGGGGCGGACGTGACGCTCCTGTCGGGCCCGTCGGCCGAGGACGCGGGAATCGCTTCCGGGGACTCGTTCCGTCAGGAGCGCGTGACCGACTGCCGGGATCTTCTGGCGCGCGTCGGGGCGGAGGCCGGGGCGGCGGATCTCCTGGTCATGAACGCCGCCCCAGCGGACTTCAGACCTTCTTCGGCCGTAGCGGGCAAGATTAGGAAGGCCGGGGGCGTCCCGGAGCTGGCGCTGGTCCCGAACCCCGATGTCCTGAGGTCCGTCGGCGGGCTGAAGAAGCCGGGGTCCGTGTGGGTGGGCTTCGCGGCGGAGCCGGAGGACGGGGCAATGGCCTCGGCCATGTCGAAGCTCCGGAGCAAGGGGCTGGATCTCATCGCCGTGAACGCCACCTCGGCCTTCGGGGGGGAGGTAACCGGCATCACTCTCCTGGATGCCGGAGGGGGGACGGCCCTGAGCGTCCCGGACGGGAGCCCGAAGTTTGCGGCGGCATGGCTCGTCGTGAAGGCCGCGGCCGAACGGCTCGGAAAGCCCGGACGCCCGGAGGAGGCTCCGTAGCCGGGCTGCTCCGTACCCCGGAGAGCCGGGCGTTCCTGAAGTCCGGGAGAGCGGTGCCGGTCCCCGGAAGGCAGGGCGGCACGGATGCGGCCAGCGCCGGGCCGGGGGCGGGAGCGTGGTTGCCGGGACCGGGGACATTCGGCGGTGCGGGAGAGGAATCCGGCCGGGACGGGAGAGCCGCGTCCGGAGGAAGGCCGTCCGTGCGGGATTCCGTCAGAAGGGCATGTCGTCGTCGGTGGGCAGCGGGTCGTCGTCCGGCTCGATGTTTCGGGGGCCGCCGGAGGGGCGGCCGCCCGGGGACGGACCGGGATATTGGGCCGGGGCGTACGGCCCGCCCGCCGAGGTGCCCTGCGTCTGGTGCCTGCCGGGCGTCTGGGCCTGCTGTTCCGCGGTCCCGGGGCCGGGGGGAAGGGAACCGGCGGCACCGTCCGGCCCGAACGGGTTGTCCGCGTTCCGGAGGTAGGCCGGGTCCTGCGCCTCGGAGGGGCTCCGGGGGGCGGCGTCGGCCGGGCGGTGCGACTTCGGGCTCCCCAGCATCTGCATGAAGCCGGCCACTATTTCCGTCTGGGTGTGCTTGCCTCCGGACTTGTCGTTCCAGGAACGCGTCTGGATCCTGCCTTCCAGGTAGACCTGGTCACCCTTGCGGAGGTACTGGTTGGCGGTCTCGGACATCCGGTCGTACATGACTATGCGGTGCCACTCCGTCCTCTCCCCGTCCCCCCAGCGTTCCGAGGTGGCGAGCGTGAAGGTGCATACGGACTTGCCGGTCGAGGTGAACTTGAGTTCCGGGTCCCTGCCCAGCCTGCCGAGAAGAATCGCCTTGTTGACTCCGGACATGGGTGCGCCTCCGTGACGTGTGATGGCGTGTCAGGGCCCTGGAGCTGATCAGGGCTTCCGCTGGACATTATATTCTACCACGTATAGGCGCGGGACGGGAGGAACGGTCGCGCGGGACGGGAGGAACGGTCGCGCGGAACGGAGCAGGAGGAACGGGGCGCGAGGAACGGGGCGGCCCGCGGCGGACATGTCCGGGGGAACCGTCCGCATCTGACATGCGTGAAGGATGCGTGAAGGATGCGTGAAGGATGCGGACAGGACGGCGCAGGCCATCCCTGGACGGGGCAGGGTCCTCGGGCAAGCGGCACGAACCGGCCTGATTCCTGCTGTATGCCGGGTTCGGCGGGCGGGCCGCCTGTCGAGGCGGCGGCTCGGCCCGGGTCCGTGTGGGGGGGGGGTGCGCAAGCCTGGGAGCCGGACGGCGGCGGAAGCGGCCGCCGACAGGGGCCGCTCCGGGTCTCCGCCGGACCGGGACGGTCCGGCCGCGACGGCCAGTAGTGATCAGATATCTTAACGCATACCCGAGACAGTTCGTACCGGTGCGGCAATCCTGGAATTTCCCGAGGTCACCCCGGTGCCAATCCCGTTTTCCTGCCCGGTGCCCCCGCATTTCACGGTGCCGGCAGATCGGTCGGCCTGCCGGACATGCCTGAGAGGCGGGATTCGGGAAACGCCAACACGGGACGGAACCATCCCGGTGCCTGTCCGTTCCGGGCAGCCGCAGTATCTCCGGCAACTTCCGGCAATTTCTGGCGACGCGCATCTGATTGCTCTTCTCCAGGGGCGGCGGCGTTCAGCATGCGGCGTTCCGGTCAGGATTCATGGAGGGTGGCATAAGCCTCGGCACTTGCGTCAACCGCGAAATAATCTTATTGTGTTTTCGGCCATGCTTTACGGACCCGAATGCAGACCCGTCTCCGGTCACGCCGTTGCGAACATCGGGCTGATCACTTTCGCCGGAGAACCGGGAGCGTAACGGAGGGAACTTGATGCAGAAACCGTTGTCTCTAAACGATCGGTCCTTTCGGAGCATGATCGAAGGGAATTTTCTCTATGCCGACAAAACGGAATATATTTTCAATTTGCTTGATGTTGACAAATTCAATTGCTGCTTCCTGTCACGGCCCAGGCGGTTCGGCAAGACCCTCCTTATAAAAACCATCGATGCTCTGTTTCAGGGCGAGCGGAAGCTTTTCGAGGGCCTGTGGATCGACGGAAGCGACTACAAATTCGAAAAGTACCCGGTCCTGAACTTCAACATGGCCTACTACGAGATTTCCACCAGCGATGATCTCATCTCCATAATCAAGAGACGCCTGATTAAGCATGCGGAAAAAATGAAAGTGGAGTTAACGTCCGGTTACTCCTTCGGGGAGATGTTTGGGGAGATGTTTGGGGAGCTTCTGGAAGGAGTTTATGCAAAGTTCGATGTCGGCGTGGTAATCCTGGTGGACGAGTCCGATGCGCCGATGGCCGATCATATTTCAGACATGGAACTTGCCCTGGCCAACCGGGATGTCCTGCGGGGTTTTTTCAGATGCATAAAACAGAACATTGACTATATCCACCTAGCTTTCGTCACCGGCATCACCAGGTTCGCCATGACAACACTGGACTCCGGCTCGAACAACTTCGTGGACATTTCGCTTCTGCCCGAATACGCGGGAATCTGCGGCTTCACTCCCAGCGAGCTGGACACCTGTTTTGAGGACAGGTTAGAGGTGACTCTCGACAGCCTCAAAGACGACGGCGGACTCCCGCAGGGTGTCGGCGTTGACGATCTTAAGGCGGAGATCCTGAAATGGTTCGACGGGTACAACTGGCTAGGAAACGAGCGGGTCATTAACCCGTACTCCATACTTCATTTTCTTCGAAAGAAGAAATTCGCCTCGTATTGGATATCGACAGGACGTCCGTCGCACCTGTCCGCGCTTGTCCGCGCTTGTCAAGGAAAATCCGCTGGACTTCATTCAATTGTCTCTTGACAGCCATCCTGCCAAGCAGATCAGGAAAACAGATCTTTCGGACATCAGCTTAGTACCAGTCCTGTTTCACAGCGGATATTTGACAATCAACGAAATAACAAACATAAAGAAAATTCAAAATGGCGAGGAGATTAATGTTGAGGCGCTCAACTTAAGAATTCCGAACATGGAAGTTTCCAGTAATTATATAGAATTAATATTTATGGATAGTTTTAAACAGAATCGTAAATCCATAAGCAATTTATCAAAAAAATATTCCGACAGCACTGTTGAATAAAGACTCCGATGAAGTGGCCGGAATGCTGCATGACCTTCTTGTGTCAATCTCTTTTCATCAGCACCCGTCCAGCTCGAAGGATTCGCGGAATCTACACCTCGCTTCCGAAAAGCCTATCATGCCATACTCCACGCCTCTCTTATTTCTGCAGGGTTTAACGTCATAAGCGAAGCGTCCGGAGGCGAGGGTCGATCGGATATCACACTGTTTCGTCATGACAGCGTATGCATCGTGATCGATCTGAAATGTTGCGTTCCGTCAAGGCGGACTAGCGATGCGGAGTTGAAAAGCAATGGAGGCCAGAATCATTCGGAAAAGAAGAGAAGCGATAAGGTAAGGAAAAAAAGAAGGGCAAAGGAACTTTCCGCCGCTCTGGACAGCGCTGAAGAACAGATGAGGGAAGAAGATAATGCCGGACCTCACAGGGCCGCCAAGCACAAAGTGATATGCATGGTCCTGGCCATTCGAGGTCGAACCGAAGTGGCGCTTCGCTTCATTGACTATTAGATATCAATTTAAATTGAAGAGTTATTGCCGTCTATCGGTTATTGCTCAAGGTAAGGATAGATAACAATCGACGGTTTTCAATGGAGAAAGCGTCAGTCTAGAAACCGCCCGCCGAGAAACAGTTCATGGAGAAACTGCAAACGGTCGCCACAGATTGTTCGCGGCTTAGAATCCGATGTCCGACAGCTGTGCGGCCTCTGCGGCGACAGGAGGGGGGCTGGTCGGCCGGGGGCCGGGCGCGGGACGGGCGGATTTACTCCGAACGGTCACTGGAGAACATGTCAGCGGCCTCCGTCAACCTAAGCGCGGGAGCTGCCCGCCTGCGGCCGCGGGGCGATCGGCGCCGTCGCGGGGATCCCCTTCCTCAGTCCCGTCCCTTCCTCAGTCCCGTCCCTTTCCGGTCACGTCCCGGCCTCCGCGGGGCCCGGACGCCGGCCGGATTCCGGTCACCGGCGAACTATCAGCAGCGGCCCGGAGAGGCTGAGCGGCGCCCGCTTCCCGGCGGGCTTTCGGGGCGTCCGGCCCTGAAAGCCGGTAAGGACGGCCGGGGCGCCTGAGGTTTCTGCGGACGGTCGCGGCGCCGGAGACTTCCCGGGCGGTAGCGGCGCCGGCTCCCGCCGGGGCCGGGCGGACGGAGCTTGCCCGTGCGGCATGTGTTCCCGGGCTCCGAAATCTGCGGGAGACTGTCGTCCGGGAGAGAAGACGTTGTCCGGGGGAGCGGTCGTCGGCAGGGGGAGCAGACATCGCCGGCGGGAGCGGTTCCGGGTCCGAAAGTTCATATCCGCCCCATATTTTGTATGGAGGAAATGCCGGACCGGTCAGATGCGGCCGGACCGTTGTCCGGGTGCCGGGAGAGCCCCGCGTTTTGTCCTCCCCCCGCCCGGCCGGCGGAGGGCGTAAACCTCCCGAAAAGGCGGAGCCGGACTTGCGGGTGCACGGGTTGCGGACGGACGCGGATCCGCATGTGTACGGCCGGTGCCGTTGGCCGGAAGACATCTGCAGCAAATACCGGAGCGGATCCCGGTGCGTTTCCGGGCGGAGCTTCTTTCCCGGCCGACCAAGCTCCAGCCGCGAACGGCCCCGCGGGCATGCCCCCGGTGCCCTCCGGAGGGTCTTCCGGGGAGATTCGGGGCCGGCAGGAGCCGGGTCTTTCCCGAAACGTGACCGGTCAGCTCCGGATTGGGGGAAGATTTGGATCCGATCGGAATAATTGTTTAAATTATGCTTCATATTGGCGTAATTACCTGCTAAAATCATCCCGGTTGTTCTCATAGGGCTTCTTCGAAGCTGAATTCCACCTCCGGGCGTCCGCTCCCGCGGTCAGGCCCCCCCTTTCTAGAGGATCTTCCGTCCCATGACCCGCTGGAACAGGCAATCTTCCCAGAGTTCCTCCTACGGGAGGCCCATAAGCCGCCACAACAGACGCCGTCCCGGCCAGAGGGCCCGGCGCGAGGGCATCCTCCCCGTAGCGGGGAAGATTCTTTCCGCCCCTTTCCGGGGCCTCTGGGCGCTCTACCTGAAGGTGTCCGAGCCCCCCGTTCCGCCCGAGCCCCCCGAGACCGCGGCCCCGGGGGGCTTCGGGGCGTTCGGCGTCTGCGGGGGCCCCGCGTTTTCTCCGGATCTGGCCGCGAGCCCGCATCCGGGGCGCAGGTCCGGATCCTTCGCCGGCGACGAGGTCGGCGCCCCCCCGGACGGGATCGGGATCGGGGAGACCGAAGACGGCTTCGCCGACGTCTTCGGCCGCGATGAGGACGGCGTGGAAGCCGTCCTTCCCCTGAGGCCCGGTGCGGCGGCGAGGGCCCGCCGCGAGGGCAGGGCGAGGAGGATCCGGCTGTTAGCGGCCGCGGGGGCGCTTGCCGCCGCGGGGACGGCCGCGGCCCTCCTGCTCCCGGGTCTTATGGACAGGGGCTCCCCTCCCGGGGCGGCCGGCGCCTCCGCCGCGGACGGCGGCGTGGCGCTCTCCGCTCCGGC
>JAISEQ010000205.1 GCA_031264045.1 Deltaproteobacteria bacterium | reverse complement strand
GAGTCAGGGCACCCAAGGAGCTGGGCCTTTTGTCCGCCGGCTGTCCACGGAGGGTGTCCGGAAGTTCCGCCCTCCTTCCCGAGGACGGTCACCTTTCCCCGCCGGGCGGCAGGGACGCGCCTTCCGCAAGAGTGCGGATCCGTTCCCGGGGCCGGATGCCGCCACGCTCAAACCCGCTCTGCCGCTGACGTTCCGGGACATTCGGGTCCCGTCTGGGCCACAAAAAGATTTGCAACAGGGGGCATGTTCTGTTATTTTCAACGCTGCGGCAAAAACCGCTCCAAGCTTTCCCCCCGAAAACGAGAGGCCGTCTTCCCCGAAGCCCCTGTTCCCAGGCTTTGGCCTCCGGAGGCTAATAATGGAACATCCCGTAATGCTCCTCGTCTGGCTCCTGGAGAAGGTTGGCCTGGGCCACTTCGCCCATGCCTACCCCCACCTCGTCTATACCTGGTTCTTTGCCGTCATCCTCATCCTCATAGGCTGGATGGCGGGGAGGAGGATCGCCCTGGTCCCCGGCAGGCTCCAGGTGCTCTTCGAGTTCGTTGTGGACTCCATGTACAAGTTCCAGGAGGGCATAATGGGCAAGAGGGGGATGGTCTTCTTCCCCCTGACGACCACCCTCATAGTCTTCGTCTTCTTCTCGAACTTCAACGGGCTCATTCCCGGTTCCTACGCCCCCACCTCGAATCTTAACACCACCATGGCCTTCGCGCTCATGATAGTGTTCCTCACCCACGTGATGGGATTCAAGGTCCACGGGGTCAAGTACATAAAGCACTTCCTGGGGCCAAGCCCCTTCCTGGCGCCCCTGATGCTCCCGGTGGAGATCATCAGCCACGCGGCAAGGGTGGTCTCCCTCTCCTTCCGTCTTTTCGGCAACATACTGGGCGAGGATCTCGTGATAGGGGTCCTCATGATGCTGGCGGGCCAGTTCTTCGTGCCCCTCCCCATGATGTTCCTCGGGCTCTTCACGGGCTTTCTCCAGGCCTACATCATCTCGCTCCTGGCGATGGTCTACATAGGCGAGGCCATGGAGGGCGAGCACTGACGGGTCGCTGACGGCCGCCCCTGCCTGTCGTCAGCCACGGCGCCCCGCGCGGCCCCCCCGGCCGTGCGGCGCGGCGCCTGCCTGAGGAAAGGGCCCCGGCTGCCTCCGGAACGGCACGGGAGCCCTCCGGCCCCAGGAATCCGTAAAGCTTCACCGGGCGCCGCCTCCCTTGGGCGGCCCCTCCGCGCCACACGGATCGGAATCAAGGGAAAATCCCAACCTCGAAGGAGGACCGCCTCACCATGAAAAAGCTCGCCCTCTTCTCGCTCGCTTTCCTGGGCGTTCTCGCCGCAACCGGAGTCGCCTTCGCCGCAGACGAGGCCACCGCGGCCCTGAACGTGATCGGCAACGTCGCGCTTGCCGCCGGTATCGGCATCGGCCTGGGCGTCGTTGGCCCCGGTATCGGCCAGGGCATCACCATGTACGGCGCCCTGTCCGGCATGGCCCGCAACCCAGAGCAGACCGGCACGCTCCGCGTCTACATGCTCATCGGCCTGGCGCTCATCGAGTCGCTCGCCATCTACGCCCTGGTCGTGGCGCTCATACTCCTGTACGCCTTCCCATACAACGAGACGGTCATGAAGTACCTCGGCGCCTCCTGAGACATCGGCTTCCCGCCAATATAACCTGCCTTCCCTGCGGCCTCCCGGGTTTACCGGGGGGCCGCTTCCGTTTCGGGAGACGGCCGTCCAGGCCCGGGGCCGGGGGCGGAACGGGTTTCCGCCGATTCCGGTTTACGGCGCCGCCGGATCGGAGCGGGCAGTCCGGCCCCGGCCAGTCCCGGCTAAAGGTTCATGTCCGGGATTCCCCCCTGCTGCCGGGCCGATGGCGCATGTCCGGGCTTCCCCCCTGCTGCCGGGCCGCCGGCTCAGGTCCGGGCTTCCCCCCTGCTGCCGGGCCGTCGGCTCAAGTCCGGTCGGCAGGCTTCCCCAATGGTCGTCCCCGGCTTCCCGGACGTCCGGAGTGCCTCAGGGGCTTGCCCGTCGGCTTCCGAGCCTGTATATACAGATTGCACGGTCATGTTACGGGGGGAGGCATTCCCGCCGGGGGACTGCGGGCTCGGGAAGCCCGGCAGGCGGTCGGGGATAAAGGTGCCGCTTTCATGTCGTCCGCCTTCCTCCGCCTCCGGCCCTCCCGTTGTCTTTTTCCGCCTTCTTCCCTCCCGTCGTCTTCTTCCGCCTTCCTGCCCGGCTCCGTCCGGGCCCATCATTACAGGCCGCCGCTGCCGATCCCGGCGCAACCGTGGGATAGGGGGGGCGATGCCCTGCCGGAGCGTTTTCCATGAAGCCGGAGCTGTTCCCTGATGATCTCAGGAGTTCGATCCTCCCCGAGCCGGGGGGGGATCTGCGCTACGACTGCCTGAAGTGCGGGGGGAGCTTCCCTCCGGACGCCCTCCACTACGTCTGCCCCGAGTGCGGGGGGCTTCTCCTTCTGGAAGACCATGCGGAGGGCCGCCTGCGGGAGCGCGACGGGGCCTGGTGGAGGAGGCTTTTCGACTACAGGCTCATGTCGAACGATCAGGCCCTCCGGGGGGTGTTCTGCTACCACGAGTTCCTGGCCCCTATAATACCCCTGGAGGACGTGGTCTATCTGGGCGAGGCCCACACCCCCGCCGTGAAAGCCCCGCCCCCTCTGGAGCGCGAGGTCGGGGCTTCCTTCTTCGTGAAGCTCGACGGCCTCAACCCCTCCGCCTCCTTCAAGGACAGGGGTATGGCGGCGGCGCTCTCGTTCGTGAAGTACCTGGCCCGCGTCGGGGGCAGGACCGGCATCATGGCGGTCTGCGCCTCCACTGGCGACACCTCGGCGGCGGCGGCGCTCTATTCCGCGAGCCTGGGGGGGACCGTCAAGGCCGCCGTGCTTCTCCCCAGGGGCTACGTCACCCCCCAGCAGCTGAGCCAGCCCCTGGGGGCGGGGGCCGGGGTGTTCGAGCTGCCCGGGGTTTTCGACGACTGCATGAAGGTGGTGGAGAAGCTTTCCGAGGACTACGACGTGGTGCTCCTGAACAGCAAGAACCCCTGGAGGGTCCTCGGCCAGGAGTCCTACGCCTTCGAGGTGGCCCAGCAGTTCGACTGGGAGACGGGCGATCTGATGCTCTTCGTGCCCGTGGGGAACGCCGGCAACATCACCGCGGTCCTGGGAGGGCTCATGAAGCTCCGCCGGGCAGGGGTGATTGACAGGCTGCCCAGGGTGACGGCCGTCCAGTCCGTGCGGGCCAATCCCGTTTTTAACTACTACCGCTCCCCCCCGGAAGCCCGCTCCTACGAGCCCGTCAAGGTCCGCCCGTCCGTAGCCCAGGCCGCCATGATAGGCGATCCCGTCTCCTTCCCGAGGCTTGCCAGGCTCGCCGCCCTCTACGAGGAGGAAAGGGGGCCCGGGTCCTTCCAGGCGGTGGAGGTGACGGAGCAGGAGATCATGGACTCCATGATACTCGCCAACCGCTCCGGGCTCACCGTCTGCACCCAGGGCGGGGAGTCGCTCGCGGGCCTCCGGGCCGCCTTGGCCCAGGGGCTCATAGCCCCCGGCGAGACTGCGGTGCTGGATTCGACGGCGCATGCCCTGAAATTCATGGAGTTCCAGAACGCCTACTTCCGGGGCGATCTGGCAGGCGACTACGGCGTCAGGTCCCGTCCCGAGAACGTGAACTCCCCCCGCGAGGTGGATCTCCCCGGCATTGCCCTGCCTGCCCAGGGCAAGGTCCTGACCCCCGAGGAGAGGGCGGTGTTCACCGACAGGGCCGCCAGAGCCATAGCCGATGCCCTGGGGCTCAAGCCCAGGGCCTGAGGGTGGGGTGGGGGTGAGGTGGCGGCTCCTCAGGACCGTCGGACCGCGGGCAGGCGGGGTCTCCGGACCCAGGGCCTCGGACCCCGGAGCCTCGGAGCCTGTGCCAAAGTTTGGTATGAAAGGTTTTCCTGGGCCTCGCCCCGGGAGTTGCCGCAGCATGTTGCGGGTCCGCCTGACGCCCCTTTCATGGGCCGGGGTGCCGAGAAAACCCGGCATGTAGGTGTAGTGTAGTGTGAAAGGTTTTCCGGGGCCTCGGCGCCGGGGACGCCGTTGCAATGCAGCCGTGCTGCACGATGCGGCTTTCATGGGCCGGGGTGCCGCAAACCGCATGGGGGTTTATCATGAAACTGCAATAGCATAGCCGGGGATATGCAACATGTGGCATCAGGCCGGTTTCATGGGCCGGGGTGTCGATTAATCTAAATGAACGTATCAGGTCATGGTCGTCTCTGGCTGTTCAAGATATGGCTTATGTGGATTAAATGCTATTCAATCCAATTTTTCATTGCCCCCATGTCCTTGTTACGGGGCGTCTCCGGAGTTGCCGGACGGGTTGATGGCGGGCCTGCCCTCCAACACAGACACGCGGCCCTCTTCGAGTTCCGGTCATCCATGTTGACCTGTTGACCGTTGATCTGCAGAGTTTTTCGGTCTGAGTTTTATGCTATCTTGTGTTTGCGGCAACAAAACCGCCCCGCCGTGCTCTGGCGGCACTTGCCAATGGAACCTGAAACCTCCGCATCAGCTTCCGGAGATGTCATGATTTCAAACCCAAAAAAATTCTTCAATACGGAAGGCGTCTGCAGGCCTGAAGAACACTACATGATACCTGCTCTCCCGCGTCTTCCGGACGTGAGCGACTTGATAGAGAAAAAACGCTATTTTGTCATCCACGCGCCGCGCCAGTCGGGCAAAACCACGTGTT
>JAISEQ010000198.1 GCA_031264045.1 Deltaproteobacteria bacterium | reverse complement strand
CACCGATTCTTGTACTGTGACGGGGTGATCTGTATCGAATCACTCGTGATCAGGTACCAGATCTTCCTGTCCGTCAGCATCCGGTTCCAGACGAAACGGCAACAGCCGAAAGTCCTGTTCATCAGGACTTCCTGCTCCCCGTTCGGATATATCCGGAGCACGAACGCCTTGTTCATCGTTTCCCCTGGTTTCCATGTATTTCCTTATGATTTCAATCGGCGTACCGCAGGGCATCCTCCCCCTCGGGCGCGGGCGCCGAGAGGACATCACGACCGGACCCGCCGGCGGGCCCCCGTCTCAACTCCTTTTCCACGGGAGCATCTCCACGCTGTACCAGAAAACCGAATTGCGAAGAAGGCTCGCAGTGAGCGCGTCCAGCTTCCCGGTGACCGGAATCCCCAGGGAGGCATGGAACGTCCCCACGGCTTCCGGTAACGAACCTCCGCCTTCCTGGGGAAGCATGCCCAGAACTTCCAGGGCGAACCTGGCCTCGCCCTCAGTGACGATCTTCTCCGCGTCGGACGTCAGATCGTTCTCCAAAAGGGGATGCATGGCAAGTCCCGGGTTCCGCAGCCTCGCCTCGTCCAGGGCCTCCGCGACCATCTTAAGCCCGAGCGAACGGGAAGGACCCGCCATGCCGTCGTACGTCAGCCCTTCCTCGGGGAACCCGCCGCACCACTTCGCGTGACGCGCCCAGGCCGCCTCGGCGGCCTCCGGCTCCCTCATATCCGGATCGAACCTTGACAGGATGTCCCATCTGACCACCTGCCGCTGGCACCGCCTGAGTTCCTGCAGGGAAAGAGCGGCGTCCGAGGCGCCGGAAAGGGGCCGCGCGTACAGCGCCGGGTCAAGAAACGCTTCCGGGTCGTCCTCAGCCGGCACTTCGGCGGGCTCCGGCAGTGCGGGGGCGGGAGCCTCCGCGTCGGGCGCGCCCGCACCCCACGGGAGCATCGTCAGGCTGAAACCGAAAAGCGAATTCCGAAGAAGGCTTGCCGTGAGCGCGTCCAGCTCCCCGGCGACCGGAATCCCCAGGGCGGCCTGGAACGTCTTCAGGGCTTCCGGAAACGACACCCCGCCTTCCTCGGGCAGCATGCCAAGAACTTCCAGGGCTTCTCCGGCCTCGCCCTCCGTGAACGTCTTGTCCTCGTCTGACAGAAGATCGTTCTCAAAAACGGGAACCATGACGAGCCCCGGGTTCCGTAGCCTCGCCTCGTCCAGGGCCTCCGCGACCGTCTGCAGTCCGAGCGAACGGGAAGGCCCCACCATGTCGTTGTACGTCAGCCCTTCCGCAGGTAACCCGCCACACCATTTCGCGTGACGCGCCAGGGCCGCCTCGGCGGCCTCCGGCTTCCCGACATCCGGCTTGAACCTGTACAGTAAGTCCCATCTGACCACCTGCCGCTGGCACCACCTGAGTTCCTGCAGGGAAAGAGCGGCGTCCGAGGCGCCGGAAAGGGGACGCGCGAACAGCGCCGGGTCAAGAAAAGCTTTCGGGTCGTCCTCCGCCGGCACAGCGGCCGTCCCGGCAGCCGGCATGCCCGCACCTTCGCCGGAGCCCCGGTCGTGACGCCGGACGTGCGGATCTATAACGGCTGCCCACACGATCAAGGCGATAAGGACCGCGGAGGCCGCCCACAACAGCGCGCGCCCCGCCACCCGCCGCGTAGGGCGGGGGACGGGTGTCAGCCGCCCTGACCCGGCCCGGAAAGCAGAGGCCGAAGGAGCGGTGGCGGGAGATGTCAGGAACGGCGCGGCCGCAGGAGCTGGGACAGGATCGGTTCCGGTGAAGGAAGCTCCGACGTCATGCCCTCCAGTCGGCGGGAGGCAGGCGGGATCCCGGCCAGAGGCCGCGGCCAGGCCTTCCGCATCCGGAGGTGCCTCGTCTTTTCGCGGATCCCCCGTCCCAAGTTCTGTTTTGCGCAGATTAACCTTCGGGAGATCCGTCGCCATCTCTCGACCTCCTTTGACTTCCCGCCTTTCATGTCCCTGAACTTCGCGCCGGGATCGGGAAGGCTGCCCACCCGGGGGTCCGGGCAGTGCCGGGAGACCGCTCTCCGAAGAAGCCCGCCGCCCCTCCCGCGAATCTCCCCGGTCTCCGGAGGCCGTAGTTCTTCCTGAAGGACCTGAGCGCCACGCCGTCGACGGATCCCGTCTCGGTTGAACCCTTTCCCGGATCATAGCCCGGAGCGGCATGGATTGCACGGATTTTAACCGGCCCCCCGGCCCCGTTGACGGTCACTTGCGGCGCGGCTTCCGGCGCTTCGGGGAGGGTTCCGGAAGTTCCCCGGTCACGGTCCGGTCTTCAGGGGCGCCGGGTGCCGGTTCTTCATCCCGGTGAACGCCGCTGCCCGGCGTCCGATCCCCTCCCCCGCGGCGCGAACCCCGGAAGGGCATCCGTCCATGGGTCGGCGGCGCCCTCCGGACTCCTTTTCGGAAGGGGCCGGCGTGCCTTTCCGCCGGACGAGGTCTCTTCGGCCGCCAGCGGCGGCAACTCGCGGACAGTCCGGGCCGAAGTCCTCCTGATCGTCCCGGTCGGCCGCAGCGGAGATCTCTGCGGGGCCCGTCTCATGTCCTTCCAGTTCAGCGTCCGCTCTCCGGAGCGGTTCCGCGCCCTGCATGAACACGGTGCCGCGCACGATCCCGGCCGCTGCCGCGCGTCAACCCGGACGGGCTCTGGCGATCGGGACGCGGTCTGACGGGTGCCGGGTTGAATCGGCAATTTAACTAATGATTTCAGACTCTTAGCTGATCGCTCCTCTTGAGCGGTTTATGAATGTCCCGATAAGGCTAAATCGTTGACATAATGAAATTGGTGTTGACTTGCCCAAAGGAGGTCTTTAGTATTTTTTTATCGACATGACGGTTTCTCTTTTGAAGTGCCTTGAACCCGGTTCCCGGCGGACAAGGTGCCGTCCCGGTGTGGCCAGGGGGCCGTCCGTTCACCGGAGGCACCCCTCATGACGCGCTTCCGCCAGAGCGCTCCTTCCGGCGGCGCCCGCTTGTGAAAGGGTGACCGGTTTGGCCTTGCCAGCCCTGAAACCCCTGGAGACGGAGCTTCCCCTGCCGTTGCCGGCGTACCCGGGCGACCGCGGCCGTCCTGGAGGCCCGCCTCTTCCCCCATTTCAGGATTCCGGGCGATCTGCAGGGGAGGTTTGCCGCGCTGAACGGGATTCTCGTTGGCGCCCGCCGCGCCAGGACGGAGTTCCTCTCGCGGGTGTCCTGCGGGATGCTGGCCCCGTCCGCCGCAGTTTCCGTGAACGTCCAGACGGCGCTGGAGATCCCGGACCCGTCGGCGGGCCCGGACGGATCGCCGGCACTGGAGGGCCGGGATGACCCCGGAGGCCCGGAGGAATTCCCCGGAGATCCTCCCTGCCCGGAAGGGCCGGGGGACTTCGGGCTCCAGGAGGGGCTCAGGCCGGGATCATGCGGCTCGAGCGGGCGGTGGGCAGCTTGTTGGAGCTCGCCGGCTTGCGGGAGGGCCGGGATGCGGAAGCTGGACGTCTCTGGCCCGATTCGGGGAGGGGCCGAGGCCATGCGGCCCGGCCTCGCGCGGAGAGGGAACGCCCTCGCCGCCGGCACCGAGCCGGGGCCCTCGGTCTTCGGGGTGGCGGACTTCATGACGCGGGAGGAGGCGAACCCCCTCGCGGACCCCGACGCCCATACGGAGAACGGGACCATCCCGGCGCGGGGGGGCCTGCAGGGGCGTGAGCTGGGCGTCCCGGTCTCCGGGCCAGGGGCCGTATCCGGGGCAGGGTTGGGGCTTGTCCCGCGGGCGCGGCCCGCCGGGAGCGGAAAGGGGTATGCGGTATGCACGAGACGATTCTCCTGGTAGAAGACGATGAGAGCGTGCTTGCCGGGAACGCCGCCATGCTGAGACGCCGCAGCTATTTCGTGATTGAGGCGGCGGACGCCGCCGGGGCCCTTTCGGCCCTCTCGGAGGGGATCGTCCCCGACGCCGCGGTGATAGACATCCTGCTACCGGACGGAAACGGGCTGGACCTGATAGCGGAGATCAGGAAGACGGCGGACGTGCCCGTCCTCCTGCTGACCGGGCTCGCGGCTCCGGAGAACGTGGTGGAGGGGCTCTCCCGGGGCGGGGACGACTACCTGACCAAGCCGTACGACTTCTCGGTGTTCGCCGCGAGGATCGAGGCTCTCCTGAGACGGACGCGGGGCGTGCCCGGGGCGGTCAAGGCGGGTGCGCTGTCCTTCGACATGGTCGCCGGAAGGGCTTCCCTCCGAGGGCGCGAGCTCGGCCTCTCGCCCAAGGAGTTCGCGGTCCTGCTCATGCTGGCCAGAAACGGGAGGAGGCCGGTGTCCGCCGGGAGCCTCTACGGGGCCATCTGGGGAGGGGAGTTCGAATACGGGAGCGGCGCGGTCAAGACCGTCGTTTCGCGGCTCAGGCGGAAGCTTGGCGACAGCTTCACGCTCGAGCACGATGCAGTCGAGGGAGGCTACCTCCTGAACGAGATGCCTGAGTGAGCGGACGCGGTCGGGGCGGGCAGGCGGGCCGGACTCCTGCCCTTCGCCCTTCGGTCCCTGACCGGGGAGGGCCTCGGCCCGCGTAGGGTTCCCTGCCCTGCGCTGGGAAGCCGCCGGCAGGCGCCGCATGACCGTTCCCGGATGAGGCCGTCCGGCCCGGCTCCGGATGTCCCGGCAGTGCCGCTCCCGCTCCCTCCATCCCCCTCGTGACGCGGGGAGGGGGGAGGGCGGCGGGGCGGGACTGATCATGCGGCTGGTTTTCCGGAGGGGAAGAATCACGAATCCGAAGAATCGCTCAATGGCATGCGGTTTCTGATGAGATGTGGACGGACATTCGAGCTGTGCCGAACCGCTGGGCGGCAGCGGACGGGATGAGACGGGTTCGCCCGCAGTCGTCCGCATGGCGAAATGGGAGCCGTACCCCGCACATGCCGGGGACGCACGGGAGGGACTGTCCAGGGGGGAAGTCCAGGTCCAGATGATGCGGAATGCCGGGGCGCCGCCTGAAAGTGCGGGGTTTGCCATGGACGGCACCGCCGGAAAACCTCCCTGGCTTTTCCAGTCGTGCGGCTGCCGCCCGGAGCGCGGTAAAGGCGTAGGGGAGACGCCTCCGTCCGTCCCTCCGCCCCTGCAGTTCCGGGGCGGGCGTACCGTTTCCCGAGACGCCGGGGACATGCGGGCCAGCATCCGGGTCGATCCGAAAAAATGCCCAGTCCCGCTCTTCCGGAACGGTATTGACCGCCCCCTCCGGAGATGACGGTTGAGTTACAGTCCGTTGTGGGAGACGAATTGCGAAGGCCCCATGAACGGAGAAGTGCCCGCATATTGCCGTAGCTCACAGTGTCCGTTGGGGAACGGCGACCGGAGCGCATCGGGCCGTGATGGAACGGCGGTCGGAGAGCATGAGCCCCGTAAGGAACGGCGGTCGGAGGGCATGGGCCCCGTAAGGAACGGCGGTCGGAACGCATGGGCCCCGTAGAGGAACGGCGATCGGAGCGCATTGGGCCAGTAAGGGAACGGTGCCCGGTCGACGCGTGGCCCGTATCCGCCGGTTCCGAGGGCCGGTTGCGGTTTTGTAACTTCCTCCGGAAAAAGGCTGCGGCAGGGATATGATCCCTTAGATGTCGGAGTGTCGCATAATCGGCCCGCAACCCGGGCATAAGCTGATGTAGGCGTGAAGCAGTACCGCCGGCACCCTCCCATACGGGGCGCCGGGCGGGGACAGGTGCTTGAAACATGGGCTATATCGATCGGAAAACGGAAAAAGCCGCATCGGTTTCCCGGCGGCTTAGGAGTGCGGCGCAAACCGTCGCGGAGGGCCTCTTCGCCCTGGCGTTCCTGCTGGTTCTTCAGGAGGTGCCCGCCGGGGCAGAGGGTTTCGCGATATACAGCCAGGGGGCCAGGGGAGCGGCGCTGAACGGGACGGTGCTGGCAAGGAAACCCGACTCCGGTGTCCTGGCCCACAATCCGGCTCTCCTGGCCTCGCTCGAGGGAAGCTCGGTCTCAGTCGGCATGACGCTAATCGCCACGGAGGGCGGGATAAACTGGGAACGTGCGGGGAGGCGCGGAAGCACGTCCTCCAACAGGGGATATTTCTACATACCTCACGCGTATTTCAACCTCAGGCTGGACGACCGCTGGGTCCTGGGGATTGGGGAGTTCAGCCGTTTCGGGCTGGGCAACGAATACCCCCCTGACTGGGCGGGCCGGTTCAACGTCTACAGGGTCGAGTTAGCTACATCCTCGCTGAACGCCTCTCTCGCCTACAGGGCCACGGACCGACTGTCGGTGGCGGCGGGGCTGGAACTGATGTATGCGTCGATGTCGTTGCGAAACAGGATACCGTTCCCCGTTCCCAACGCGGGAGTCGGGGAGGTGGACGTCTCCGTCGACAAGGCTCATGATCTCGCGGCGGGATTCAGCCTTGCCGGGCATTACCAGCTGAGCCCGCGCTGGGCCTTCGGCGTCCACTACCGATCAAGAGTGCGCGTGAAGGCCAAAGGCCGCGTCTCCTTCGCCTACGTCGGTCCGGACGACCCTTTCCTGAAAGGGGCATACGATGCGGTCTTCCGCGACGGGCCGGTCCACGGCGTCATAACCATGCCCGAGTCGCTTGCGGCGGGCGTCGCCTTCTCCCCGAACGCTAAACTGTCGATAGAGGCTGACGTCGTTTGGACCAGATGGTCACGGTTCAAATCCCTGGACCTTGATCTTCCGGGAGGCCTGCCGAAAAGCGTCAATCCCAAAAAATGGAAGGACAACCTCAGGGCGGCAGTCGGGATTGAGTATTCCGCACTTGACTGGCTGGATCTGAGGGCAGGATACAGCTACACCCAGTCCCCGATGACCGCCGGTCATGCCGACTACACCGTGCCGACGGACGACAGGCACACCTACTCATTCGGCATCGGCATCAATGCCGGGCGCTGGACCGTTGATTTGGCCTACGAGCTGATCGACTGCATCGGCCGCAAATATGCCGCGAGTCCCCTCGAGACCGGCGGAAACGGGGCGCTCCGTTCCAGGGGAGCGTCCATCAGGGGGCATGAGGGAACTTTCACCCTCACCTACAGGTTTTAGGGGAGATGCGGGGACCCAGAGCTGAGGACCGGGTACTGTCGCCGGGCGGGAAGACGTGCCGGGCCGGACGGGCCCGGCGGGAAGAACCGGATGAAAGGCCCGTGAGGAGGGCACCGGATGCAAGGCCCGTATGGAAAGACCGGCGGGAATGCCGGGGAAAGGGGGGCGGCAGATGTTCGCGGCGGGCGTCCTTACCGGGGTATGCGTGCTTGTCTTCTCAATGGGGTTCCGTTTCCTCCGCGCCGACAGGGTTTCCGGAAAGCAGAGGAGTTTTACCTACCTGGCGTTCACGGCCGGGTTTTGGGACCTGGGGATTATCCTGTACAGTTCCGGATACCTGAACGAAAACGGCTGGATCGGGATTTACCTTACCGAGACGGCCATATGCTTCGTGTTCTTCTTTATCGTGATGTACTTCTCCAACGTCATGAATTTCAACTCGAAGATGTCTTTGGCGATACAGACGACGATGATGCTTCTGGCCCTGGCCGCCGCAGCTCTACTTTTCAACGGCATGTTTATCGAGGTGAGCTACAGCGCGGACGGAACGCCCCGATGCTCGATCGTGAAAGGCGTCTATTTCTATCTTTACATGTCATACAACGTGGTGGCCCCGCTCCTTATCGTGGCGCAGCTGGCCAACGCCTACCGGTACGCGATATTCAGGAGGGACAGGCGACAGGCGATTACCTTCTCCGTCTACATGATCTGCGCCATCTTCTTCCTGCTGCTCAGGTTTTACGTTCCTGCCTCGTACGTGCCGGGATGCCTTGTGCAGTTCATCGGATTGTATATGCTGTATAACTTTTCCAGGAGATACAGCACCAACGCAATTAACACAATTAACGTTGCAGAATATGTGTATTCGTCGATTAAGACGCCGTTCCTCTTCCTCTCACATGGAGGGAAAGTCCTTCTGGTCAACAACGGTGCGCTTGGATTTTTCGGCAAGACCGAAAGGGAAATTTCCTCCATGAACGTGAGGGACCTGTTCCGCTTCAACGGCGGTTTTCAGGATTTCTCTGTGGCGCGCAAGGATAACCTGATTACCAATTTTGAGGTATCGTCTGCCTGGTCCGATGCCTTCTGCCATATCGAGGTCACCTACATTTACGATAGATACGATGAGCTGATATGCGCGATTTTCCTGGTGAACGACGAGACAGAACGCAACAGGTTCGTAAACGAGCTTAAAGAATCCAAAACGGCTGCCGAACTGGCTAACGCGTCCAAAAGCTCGTTTCTTGCCAAGATGTCTCACGAGATCAGGACACCGATGAATGCGGTAATCGGCATGAGCGAGCTCGCGTCAAGGGAATACGGGAGGCCTGAAGGTCTGCAGTATCTCATGGAGATCAAATCTGCCGGCAATAACCTCCTCTCCATCATAAACGACATCCTGGACTTCTCGAAAATCGAGGCAGGAGGCCTTGAGCTTGTCGAAACTGCTTATGATTTCCCCTCGCTCCTGAACGATCTCTCGAACATCATCCGTGTCAGCATTGGGGACAGGCCGATCAGTTTCATGACTGATGTATCAAGGGACATACCGGGCCGGATCACGGGCGACGAGACCAGGGTCCGGCAGGTCCTGCTGAACGTCCTGACTAACGCTGTCAAGTACACGGCGGAAGGTTTCGTGAAACTTTCGGCTTCCCATGATAAGCTCGAAAACGACAGGATAAGGCTTCGCTTCACGGTCGAGGACAGCGGAATAGGGATTAGGGACGAGGACATGGACAACATGTTCAAGGATTTCGTGAGGATTGACCAGAAGCGCAATGCCGGGATAATGGGTACTGGACTCGGGCTGGCCATAACGCGGAGCCTCTGTCAGGCGATGGGCGGAGACATAACCGTATCTAGCACCTACGGGGAGGGCTCGACTTTCGCAATCTCTCTCCTGCAGGCATGCTCGGATTTCACCCCGGTCCGCGAGGCCGATTGGGCAAGCCGTTCCGGCAGGAGCGATCCCGTTGTCAATGGTTTCACGGCTCGGGAGGCGCGCATACTGATAGTAGACGACAACGCTACCAACCTGAAGGTGGCGGAAGGTCTCCTGATGCCGTACGGTTCGCGCATTGACACCTGCCTGTCCGGTGCCGAGGCGATCCGGCTGGCCGGAACGACATGTTACGACATCGTCTTTATGGATCACATGATGCCGGAGATGGACGGGATAGAGACTACGAAGGCTATGAGGGAGATGTTTCCAGATCATTACTTGAACGCCCCCATAATCGCCCTCACGGCAAACGCGGTAGTGGGGATGAGGGACATGTTCCTGAACAGCGGGTTCAGCGACTACTTGGCGAAGCCCATACAGATATCGAAATTGAACGACATGATGGAAAGGTGGATACCTCATGGGAAAAGGGACCCGGATGCCCCCCCGCCCCGCCGCGGTTGCGGCGGGGACTCCCCCGATTTCGAGATAGGCGGCCTGAACGTGCCCCGTGGCCTTGCCATGACCGGGGGTTCGAAAGCCGTCTATCTCGAGGTGCTCTCCCTGTTCTGCAAGGACGCGGCAGCTCGGCTGGAGGAGCTGGACGCGCCTTCCGGAGGTCACGATCCCGGAGAGTTCATAAATCATACGCACTCTCTTAAGAGCGCACTATCGAGCATCGGTGCCGAAGGGCTGTCGAACGAGGCGGCGGCGCTGGAGGATGCCGGAAGGAACGGTGAAGCGGAGCTGATAGGAGCGGCTCTTGGCGGGTTCAGGGAATCAGTCGCGGGCCTGATCGGATCAGTGCTCGCCTTCCTGGGGGAATGCCCGGCCGGTTCCGCCGGAACGCCGGTGGATCCAGTGTCGCTGGACGATGGTCTTTTGTGCAGGCTCCAGACGGCGTTGGATTCGGAGGACATTGCCGAGGTGGACACGATCCTCGACGGGCTCTGCCGTGGGGCCTCGGGGACTGGATCGGCGGCGGTCCTGGAAGAAATTTCAGACTGCGTGCTCCTCTCGGAGTTCGGGAAAGCCTCGGCCATGGTGGGAAGGCTGCGGCGGCAGGACGCGTGAAGCCGGCCGCCGCCCCTCGTCGGCTCCTCGTCCCGGGGGGGCAGGCGCGGGCCGTTTCGGGATTTCGGTCCGGAGACCGTCCGGAAGGAGACGACAGATGAACGAAGAGCGCCCCGTGGTGATCATAGTGGACGACAACATCGCGAACCTGAAGATAGCCAAAAACGCCCTGCCGAAGTCCTACGACGTTTTCACGGCCCCCTCCGCTTCCAAGATGTTCGACCTCCTGGAGAGGAACAGTCCCCGCCTGATACTGCTGGACGTGAACATGCCGGAGATGGACGGATACGGGGCCTTGAGGATCCTGAAGAGCCGGCCGGAGACGATGGACATCCCCGTGGTGTTCCTGACAGCCCAGTCCGACCCCGAAAGCGAGCTGACGGGGCTCTCCCTCGGGGCGGTCGACTACATATTCAAGCCGTTCGTCCCGGAGCTTTTGCGCAAAAGGGTCGAGCTCCACATAACCGTCGATTCCCAGAAAAGAAGGCTGGGTGCCCAGAACGAGCAGTTGGAGTCCCAGCGGGCGGAGCTTCAGAGCTTCAACGACAGGCTTCAGGAGATGGTGGAGAAGAAGACGCGCAAGATCTTCGAGCTCCAGGGCGTGATACTCAAGACGGTGGCCGATCTGGTGGAAAGCCGCGACGGCCAGACCGGCGGTCACGTCAGCCGCACGAAGCGGTGGCTTAAGATCCTGATAGAAGGCCTGGACGATCTCGGCCTCTACAGGGAGCAGCGCCGCGAATGGGACATAGATCTGGTGCTCCAGTCCTCCCAGCTCCACGATGTCGGGAAGATAGCCATCGCGGACAGCATACTGAGGAAGCCAGGCAGCCTTAC
>JAISEQ010000191.1 GCA_031264045.1 Deltaproteobacteria bacterium | reverse complement strand
AAACAACGGGGCTCCATGCCCGATAGCGTGCCTCCCGGGTTCCGGACGGACGTGTCCGGCACGGGGCGCGCATGTCCGGAATACGCCGTGTTCCCGACAAGAGTCGGGACTCCCGCGATTCCGGAGCCGGCTCGGGAAGTTTCACCCCGGACCGGGGACGGTACCGGTTTTCCGTTCCGCGTTTCCGTGGCCCGATGGTTCCGGAGAACCGCCGGAACGTCCCGCCATGTTCCGGAGCCTGACCGGCACTGCATCCGGAAAATCCCGGAAGCCTCAGGTTCAGGCAGGTATCTTGACCTATGTCTCGGGAAGAACCGGACGCGTCCGGATGAGGCTCAGAGCCGTACTTATTGAAGCGGTCCTATGGGTCGACCCGACGGCGCTCCTTCGTCTGGCGGGATTCCTGCGTTCTATTGGGTTCCTGCCCCTGGCGGGATTCCTGGGCCCGATGTCTAAATCCGTTCAACGGGTAATCTCCGGAATGAGCAGAGGACTTCCGAATTGGAAGGGCTTAGGACGGATATGGTACAGTTTCTGGGGACAGAGCTATTTGATAGACTTCCAGCAGTTCGGTGACAGAGATTCCCGGCAGGTTTTGGACATGCGTTTCCGGCAACAAATAATTGACAAGGATTGATTCCGCTGCGCCCCCCTCCGCGAAGTCGACAGCCCAGCGATCGAGGTGGTATCCACAGCTCCCGGGCAACCGGGCCAATTCGGGCAAAAAAACGGACCGGGGCGCAACTCCCCCGCCGCTGAACCCCTCAGCCGGGCTGTCTGCCCGATAAATTGACTTTTGGCAAGTCTTCGGTCTGTCTCCTGACTGTCAAGTTCCGGTCCGGGCGGTAAGACCGTTTGGGTTGGCGCGCGCCCCGGCCGACGCCTCAGGGCCGCCGCCGGATCCTCTCGCACGCGAGGCGGAAGCAGTGGATCCTCAAGAGGTTTGCGCCGGTCATCTTGAGGCAGATCGCGGCCTTAACCCTGCGGTCTCCCCTGACCCTCAGCCTGCCGGCCTCCGGGCCCCTTTTCCGCTCGCCGACGGTACCCTCGATGCCGTTGCGCCGCCCGACCTTCGCGACGTTCTCGGGCCTGCCGTTCAGGGCGCGGTTCCTGGCGGCCTCGAGGCCGGCCGCGACGTACCTCATCCCGCAGGCGCTCCGCATCCCGAGCGCCGCGGGGCAGCGCCCCCGGCACTCGCAGTCCGTGCAGACGGCCCTGTCGAAGTGGACGTTCACGGCTGCCCCGCCCTGGTCAAGGCCGCCGAGGCGGGCTTCTGTTCCCGGGGGCACTCGGTCACGACTCCGGCCCCGCCCGTTGAGAAGTCGGCCGGCGTGTACCCGTCTTCGCCTCCAGTCCCGTCCCCCCCCCCCTCGATCGCCGAGGGGGCCTTCAGCCCGGCGTGCGCCGAGGTGACCATGTTGGCGCCGTACTCCCCGGCGAGCCCGCGGTTGTTGGGGGTGTTGTAGGCGTTGTCGAGTTCATCATACTCCTGAAATATAATTCGAATTTTAACTTGAACGTTGCGGATGCCGGGACGGCGTGGTATATTGTCCGCCTGGTTTGAGTCCTGCTGACCGCCGCCGGCCCGAACCTGTTCTTCCTGAAGCCGGAGGGCGGACGGGCTTTGCGCGCAGCGTCCGGCGGACGGGTCGCCGAGCCATGGGCGGAATGCTGGCCGGGATGCCGGGAGTGCCCGGGACGGCCCTGGCCGGGGTGAGAGAAAGTTGTTGCTGACCATCACCTACGAGGGGGAGAACGCGGCGGATCTGGGATACCTCCTCCACAAGTTTCCCTACCGGCCCCAGGAGTTCCAGCTGAACTGGGGCAAGGCCTACGTCTTTTACCCGGAGATCTCGGAACGGCGCGCCACTGCCGCCCTCCTTCTCGACATGGACCCTGTCGGGCTGGCCCGCGGAAGGGGCCGGGGCGGCGGGGCCGGGCTCTTCGACTACGTAAACGACCGCCCCTACGTCTCGTCGTCTTTCATGAGCGTCGCCATCGCGAAGGTGTTCGGCACCGCCATGTCCGGGCGATCCGAATCCCGCCAGGAGCTCGCGGACTCCCTCCTGGAACTGTCGGCGTCCGTCGCGATGCTTCCCTGCCGGGGCGGCCGGGAGATGCTCGAGAGCGTGTTCGGGCCTCTGGGATACGGGGTGGCCATCGAGACATTCCCGGCAGACGAGATGTTCCCGTCCTGGGGCGGGAGCGGCCACGTCTGCCTGACCCTCCGCGGAATGGTCCGGCTGAGCGATCTCCTGAACCACCTCTACGTGCTCATCCCCGTCTTCGACAGCCGGAAGCACTACTGGGTCGGGGAGGATGAGGTCGCCAAGCTCCTGCGCCACGGGGGGCAGTGGCTCTCGGAGCACCCCATGAAGGCCTTCATAGCCGAAAGGTACCTGAAGCGCAGCCGCCCGCTTGTCAACATGGCGCTGGAGAGGCTCGCGGAGGCGAACGCCGCGGACGGCGAGATCCTGCCCCTCGGGCCGGAGGAGGCTTCGGACTTCCCCGAGAGAGCCCGGAGCCTGAACGCCGCGAGGTACGGGGCCGTCGCGGCGGAACTGAAAGCCCTGTCCGCCAGGAAGGTGGTGGATCTCGGGTGCGGCGCGGGCGGTCTGCTCGCCTTTCTTGTCAGGGATTCGCAGTTCAGCTCCCTTGCGGGAATGGACGTGTCCTCCGACGCGCTCGAACGGGCGGAGGAGAGGCTGAAACTCAAGGACGCGGGAGACTTTCTGCGTGGACGTGTGAAGCTGTTCCAGGGCTCTCTCGCCTACAGGGACGGGCGCCTGGAGGGCTACGACGCGGCGTGCGTAGTGGAGGTGATTGAGCATATGGACGAGCCCCGCCTGGAAGCCTTCGCGAAGTCCCTCCTGGGGCACGCGCGGCCCAGGGCCGCCATCGTGACCACCCCCAACAGGGAATACAACGCCCGTTTCCCCGGCCTGGACGGCGGGAAGCTGAGGCACGCCGACCACCGCTTCGAGTGGACCCGCGCGGAGTTCAGGGACTGGGCGGAAACGGTCGCCGCGCGTTTCGGCTACGGGGCAAGGTTTTCGGACATAGGGGAGCCGGACCCCGCGCACGGCCCTCCTTCCCAGATGGCGGTGTTCACCCTATGCGGATAGAGATTCCCCAGCTGTCGGTCGTGGCCCTGGTCGGCGCCTCCGGATGCGGCAAGTCCACGTTCGCGGGCAGGCATTTCCTTCCGACGGAGGTGCTCTCGTCCGACTTCTTCCGGGGCCTCATCTCGGACGACGAGTCCGACCAGAAGGTCACCCCCCAGGCGTTCGAGACTCTGTACTACATAGCCAACAGGCGGCTGGATCTGGGCAGGCTCACCGTCATAGACGCCACGAACGTCCAGAAGGACGCCAGGGCCCAGGTGCTGAAGCTCGCGAGGGATCAGGACTGCCACGCCGTGGCCATAGTCCTGGACATCCCGGAGAAGGTCTGCCAGGCCCGTAACGCGGCGCGCTCCGACCGCACCGTGCCCGCGTCCGTCGTCGCCCGCCACTCGGACGCCCTCAGGAGGTCGATCAGGCACCTGCGCAAGGAAGGTTTCCGCTACGTCCATGTCCTGAAGGGACAGGAGGAGGTGGACGCCTGCGAGATCGTGCGCGCTCCCCTCTGGAACGACAAGAGGGAGCTCGAGGGCCCCTTCGACGTCATCGGGGACGTGCACGGGTGCTACGGTGAGCTCTGCGCCCTGCTCGCGAAGCTCGGGTACTCCGTTGCCCCCGACGCCTTCGACGCCGTCCCGCCGGCAGGGCGGACGGCGGTGTTCCTGGGCGATCTCTGCGACAGGGGGCCGCGGAACGTCGCGGTCCTGCGCCTGGTCATGAACATGACGCGGGTCGGTCGCGCTCTCTGCGTGCCGGGCAACCACGACGTGAAGCTCCTGAGGATGCTCGGGGGCGGCGCGGTCAAGCCCACCCACGGCATCGACAGGACTAAGGCCGAATTCTCCGCCGTGGACGGGGAGTTCGCCGGCGAGGTGGAGGCTTTCCTCCGCGGGCTTGTCAGCCACTACGTCCTGGACGGGGGAAGGCTCGTCGTGTCCCACGCGGGACTGAAGGAGAAGTACCAGGGCCGGGGGAGCCCCAGGGTCAGGAACTTCTGCCTCTACGGCGAGACCACGGGGGAGACCGACGAGTTCGGCCTTCCCGTTCTCCTGCCGTGGGCGGACGAGTACCGCGGCGGGGCGCTTGTTGTCTACGGCCACACCCCTGTGCTCGAGCCGGAGCTCGTGAACAATACGATCTGCATCGACACCGGCTGCGTCTTCGGGGGAAAGCTCACGGCTTTCCGCTACCCCGAGCGGGAGACGGTGCAGGTGGCCGCTTTTTCCGAGCACTACCCGCCCGTGAGGCCGCTGAAGCCCCCCCGTGTCGGCTCAGCCGCGCCGGATGACCTTCTCCGGATTGAGGACGTCTTGGGGATCAGGCGCATATCCACGCGCCTGAGGAAGGTCGTCAAGATAAACGCCGAAAATTCGGCCGCGGCGCTTGAGGTCATGAGCCGCTTCGCCGCCGATCCGCACTGGCTCATCTACCTCCCACCCGCGATGTCCCCCTGCGAGACCAGCCAGCTTCCAGGCTTCCTGGAGCACCCGGAGGAGGCCTTCTCCTACTACGCCTCGCACGGCGCGGAACAGTGCGTCTGCGAGGAGAAGCACATGGGTTCGAGGGCCGTTGTCGTATGCTCGCGCGATGCCGGGTCCGCCGCCAGGCGTTTCGGGGTCGGGGACGGGAGTTCGGGAATAGTCCACACGCGGACGGGGAGGCATTTCTTCGACGACCCCGCCGACCGGGACGCGATACTGTCCCGTCTCCGTGCCTCCCTGGACGCTTCCGGATTCTGGGAGCGCTTTTCCACGGACTGGGTCTGCCTCGACTGCGAGATCATGCCCTGGTCTGCCAAAGCCCAGAAGCTTCTGGAGGACAGGTACGCCGCCGTCGGGCGCGCCGGCCGCACGGGTCTCGCGGCTGTCGGCGAGACGATAGCCCGGGCGATCGAGACTCTCTCCGCCGCCGCACCCCCGGACGGGGCGTCCGCCCCATCCCTTTCACCTCCCCCGGCCCCGATGCTGGATCTGTCCGGGCTCCTGGAGCGCTTCAGGGCGCGGGAGGACGCCCTCGAATCCTACGTGAATGCATACCGCCGCTACTGCTGGGACGTCAAGGGGCCGGAGGACTACCGGATAGCCCCGTTCCACCTGCTCGCCACCGAGGGCAGGATCTGGTTTTCGGAAAGCCATCTCTGGCACATGAAGACACTTGGGGAGTTCGTTGCCGGAAGGGATCCCGTCTTCATAGCCACTGACCACAGGATGGTGGACCTCAAAGATCGGGGATCCGTGTCCGGGGCGGTGAAGTGGTGGGAGGATCTGACCGGATCGGGCGGCGAGGGCATGGTCGTGAAGCCTCTGGATTTCGTGCCGATGAAGGGAAGCTCTCTCCTCCAGCCGGCGGTCAAGTGCCGCGGCCGGGAGTACCTGCGCATAATCTACGGCCCCGAATATTTGCTGGGCAACGGCATGGAGCTGCTGAAGAAGCGTAGCCTGTCCAGGAAGCGCGGGCTCGCGCTGGACGAGTTTGCCCTGGGCATTGAGTCGCTGGAACGTTTTGTCCGAAACGAGCCTCTCCGCAGCGTTCACGAGTGCGTCTTCGGAGTGCTGGCGCTGGAAAGCGAGCCTGTGGATCCGAGGCTGTAGCGGCTTGCCCTCCCAGTCCTTCCGCCTCGGGCGGCTGGCATCCCTCATTCCCGTCTTACGGCTTTGGGGACTTCGCTTTAAGACTTTTCTCCGCGTTTCGGTACAAACACCGGCGAACGGATACGAATCTTTAAGGATGAAATCCATATTCAAACACCAGCAGCAACTTGACGGAACTAAACAATATTAATCTGTCCAATAAATAGTGTGATTGTTTTTCAAAGCATATAGCTCTTTTCTGAACGGGCACATAAAATTTTTCGGCATTATTGCTTTCTTGCGGCTGTCAGGGTACTCGTCCCCAAGTCCTGAAGAATCTGGCGGACTGCTTTCGTCTTCTGGGCTCCGCGTTCCAGTTAGGAAATCGTAGCCTTCCTCGCGGTAATTCTCAAGAAGACTTCACTTCCCCAGTCTCCCGCGATTTTTCCGGTCGCACCCGACTGAATGGAGCCTCAATATCCATAAGCCGTACTGTTAAACCATTTTTGCCGGATCTTTCAGCCAAAGGACATGAAAGAATCCGATCTGGGCTTCAGGGTTCGCGCCTTGATATCTGTCGGGCTATCGGGGATGCAAATTTCTCAGCATAATCAACAAAATTTATTCAGATATCAAACGTTGTTCGCCATTTCTCCGCATAATTTCATCTACATTTTTCTATATTCCACACGCTGTATATCTATTTAGAAACTGTCATTAATTTTTATGACTTTGTACAACTTTACGCGACATTCCTAAACTTTCCGAAATTTTCCATAATTTTCAGTGACTCTGCTTGACTTAACGGCAATAATTTCGATATTTTTCATCTTCCCGCCGCTCCGTCATCCGTCCCTTTTCTATGCCGGATCTGTCCCGGCTGGTCCCTCCGGACATGAAATGGCCCGTGCCCGAAATCGTCCAGGATGCGTTTCTGCCGACTGGTTCCTGGCTGGCGAACCAGGTTTGGGCTGGCATGTTACGCCTCGTTCCGTATCGAGATTTTTGTCGGGAGTCTTGCCGGTTATTTTCAGGGAAACGAATCCGCTGTTCCGGTTTGAATCTTTTTGGCTTTCGCGCGGTCATGAGGGCATCGCCTAGCCCCGTTCTCTCCAGTTCTGGACTTTTCAACCCGCGACACGTCCGGGCGTCCGCCTGCGCCCGCCGCAGACGCGACTCCGGGTCCAGCCGGACCGGCGTGATATTCCGTTGCCGGTCCATGGGCCCGGGACACAGGACGGAAGGCCGTCCCCGAAACTTCCGCTGCGGTTGCCGAATTTCCTCGAACTCCCGGGGCGGCTGAAGCCTTCGCCGGCTGAATTCCGGGACGTCTGAAGCAAGGGGCGGCTGAAGCAAGGGGCGGCTGAAGCCGGGGTTGCCTGAAAACCTCGGCGGCTGAACCCGGCGAAAGCGAGGGGGGACGCTCCCGGTAGATCCACCGGCAAAACCACCGCCGATGCACGGGCCGGGGGGAGTCCTGCCCCGGGATGGCTTCCGCTCCGAAGGATTTCGCATGGAGTGCATTATCTGCAGGACCCGGCGCGTCCGGCCGGGTACGGCCGGAAACGGGGACTGGCTCCTGCCGGGGCGCGCAAGGTGCCGGGAACCGGATCGGCGGCCCCGGCGGGGCGGCCCTGCCCCAGGATGCGGCGGGTGGTTCCGGAGGCCAGCCCCCGCGCCCGCCTTTCCCCGCGTTCCCTGCCTGTCATTGACTTGAGCTGGTTAAGGCGGTTATCATAATGTTCTTACGCCGTCTGCCCTGCCGCCAGCCTGCCGGTCTCCCCCCGCGCGGCCGGCATCGCGAGTCTCAGCTCGGCGCTCCGCTGCCCCGTGTGCCCGACTCGCCGGGGACTCGACTGAACTGCCGCCTTACCGGTCGATCCGGCAGGCCCACCCGTTTTGAGGGAAATCAATGGAAAACGGACAGCCCCCCCTGAAGCCCAGGGCGGATTTGGTAAACGAGCTCATGATCCCCACCGCGAGCGAGGGAGCCCGTGGGCTCATGGCGGCCCTGGGCCCGGCCAAGGCCGCCTACAAGCTCCTCCTGGCCAGCCAGGCCGCCGACAGGGAGCACGGCCCCGAGTCGCGGGAGGCGGCGGGTGCCGCGAACGACATGGGCGTGGCATTTTTCCTGCAGGACAACGCCAGGAGCTCCGCGGAAGCCTTCGGCAGGGTCCTGGCTGCGGCGGAGAGTGAGGACGGCGGCGCCGGAGGTCCGGGGCTCCGCGGACCTCTCGTGAACCTGGGCATCTCCCTTATCGAGCTTGATTCCCACGCCCAGGCCCTCGCCCTGTTCCGGAGGGCCTTCGCGGTCGAGGAGGCTGGCCCGGGCCCGGAGAGCCCGGAAGCCGTGGGCATCAGGATCCTCGTCGGCACGACGCTCTCCGCCACGGGAGAGTACGGCGAGGCGCTGGAGGTTCTCGACGCCGCCGCGGAAATTTCCCGGAGGACCCTGGGGGACGGCCACAAGTTCACGCTGTCCGCCGAGGACGAGGCGGCCGTGGCCCTCCTGAACACAGAGGAGTACGGTCGGGCCCAGGAGCGTCACCGCGCGAACCTGGAAGCTGCCGAAAAGGCCATGGACGCATCGCATCCCTTCCTGATCCTCCCGCTCACCCACCTGGCTGAAGCCCTCTCGAGGGCGCCCGCCGGCGAGAGGCCGCTGACCGAGGTCCGCGGCGAGGTGGTGGCGCTCCTGCGGCGGGCCTACGAGGTGAGCGCCAAGTCCTTCGGGAAGGGAAGCCGCCACACGATCTGGCTGGCCTCCAACCTGGGCCTCGCCATGGCGGAGCGGGGCGATCAGGCGGGCGGGGAGCGGATAATCCGGAAGGCCCAGGCCGACCTCGCAAGGACGGTCAACCAGAGCCACCCCTACGTCCGCAGCGTCAAGAAGGCCCTCGTCAGGGTTCAGTCCATGCGCAACGCTCCTAGGGGAAGGTGACGGTCGGGGGCTCCCGAGGATGGGGGTCCCGGGGCGGACGGGGGCGCGGTTCCGGCGAAGGCGGGAGCGCGGGGGGGCCTGTCCGGGCTGTTCCTTGGGGACGCGGGTGCCCCTGTTCAGGCTGTGTGGCCGAAGCTCCCGAGCCAGCCCGGCAGTCCGCGGGAGCTTCGGCGGGTTTTGGAAACCGGACGTCCCCCATGCTGCCAGATTTCGGCTTGGTCCGCCGCGGCCAGATTTAGGCTAGGTCCGTCCGCCGTCCTCCGCCTGGTTCCCGCTAGCGGACGATACGCCTGCAGCCGGGACCGCTCAGCGCCGAGCGCCCGTTGGGGCCGGAGATCACGTTGATCTGGGCGAAGCGGTTCTTCAGCGCCGCCACGTGGGTGATGAGCCCCACGAGCTTCCCGGAGCTTCCGGGGAGCTCGGCGAGGGCGTTCACGGCGGTGTCCAGCGTGTCCTCGTCCAGGGTGCCGAAGCCCTCGTCCAGGAACAGGGTCCCGAGATTGAAGTTCCTGCCGGTCATGTCGGCAAGGCCCAGGGCCAGGGCAAGGCTCACGATGAACGTCTCTCCGCCGGAGAGGGTCTTCGCGGGCCTTTCCACCCCGCCCTTGAAGTTGTCCACCACTGCGAACTCCAGCGGGTCGTCCGCGTCCTCAGCGAGCAGGTAGCGTTTGGACATGGCCTCCAGCTGGCGGTTGGCGTTCGCGATGAGGACGGCGAGCGTGAGGCCCTGGGCGTAGTTCCTGAACTTGTTGCCGTCCTTGCTCCCGATGAGCGTGTGCAGCTTCCTGGAGCGGGCGGCCTTCCCGGCGGTCTCCTCCACCAGGGCGGCAAGATCCGAAGCCGCCCCCTTCGCGGCCTCGTTGGCGTTGAGCCTCTCCCTCATGGCGCCAGCCTCGCCGAACACCCTGTTGACGATCTCGGCCAGCTCGGCCGCGGCGGCCTGCTCCTCCTCCAGGGTGCCCGCCCGCGCCTCCTCCGCCG
>JAISEQ010000164.1 GCA_031264045.1 Deltaproteobacteria bacterium | reverse complement strand
GCCCCCAGGTCCCAGTCCGCCCCCCGAGGGAGACCGCCGTTTGCGAAAAGGCCGCAGGCCGTCCGCGGAGCCTCCACAGGAGCCTCCCGCGGGGCTCCGCCGGCTTTTTTTTTGCCCTGACGGCCGGACGGGCCGGACGCCGCGGGAAGCCACGCGCGCCCGCATTCCGGTTCCCGCGAGGCCCTCTGCCGCGCCGCAACCCCAGCTCTTCCCTGTGCCGGGGCCGGGGAGGCTTCCGGTCCCCGGCCGGGGACGGGACGCCGCCGCCACGGGGCCCCCGGGACTCCCGCTCCCGGCCCTCGTCCTGAGCCTGCCCATCCGCTTCTACCGTTCCTTCATATCGCCCGCGACGCCTCCCATGTGCCGCTTCACCCCCACCTGCTCCGCCTACGCCCTGGAGGCGATAGCGGTCCACGGGATCCGGAGGGGCACCCTCCTCGCCGCATGGCGCGTCATGAGATGCCAGCCCCTCTGCGAGGGCGGGCACGACCCCGTGCCGCCCCCCTCGCCGGCCCGGAAGGCCGGGATCCTCAGGGCCGAGGCAGCGCGCAGGCTGAGGAGCCTGCGCGGGGAAGGCCGCGTCCCGCCGGGTCCCAGGGCACCCCGCCCGCCGCGCAGGCTCCTGCCCTGAGGCTTCCGCGGCGCGCCCGCCGGGACGGGCCCGCTTCCCCCCTCCCGCCCCGGCCCTCCGGGCCGGACCGCGGGGCCCCTTCCCGGCTCCTCCGTCCCGCCGTCCCCGGCCTCCCGCCCGGGCCCCCGAACGGGGGACCCGGCCCGATTCCGGACGCGGAAGCTCCCCTGCACGGCCCCCCGGCCGGCAGGAGCGCCCTCCGACCGCCGGGGGACTCCGGGCAGTCCCCGGCGGGGGCACGAGCCGCCTTCCAGCCCGGACCAGGACCATTTAAGGACAGTTTCATGGAAAAGCGCGTCATAGTCACCATGCTAGTGATGATGGGGTTCTTCATGCTGGTGAGCTACATCTACCCCGTCCTCTTCCCGCCGCGGCCGGTGCCGGAGGCCACCTCGGCGGCGGCGGGCAGCGGCGCGTCCGGCCCCGGGATCCTGGGCGCCCCCGTGGCCCCGGCGGCCCCCTTGGCCGGGGAGGCTCCGGGAGAAGCGGGCGGCGGGTCCCCCGCGGCGCCCGAAACGGCAGACGCCGCCGCCGGAACGGCGGGGGAGGTCGGCGGGGACGGGACCCCGGAAGCCCCGGCGGCCCCGGCCGTCACGGAACCCCCGAGGCGCGTCACGGTCGACACGCCCGAGTACGTGGCCGTCTTCACCGAGGAGGGGGGGAGGCTCGTGAGCTTCAGGCTCAAGAAGTACAAGTCCTGGGACGTGGCGGGGGAGGAGGCCGAGAGCTTCCAGGAGCTCGTTAACCGGCCCCCCCAGGCTGACCCCGCGGGCCTCCCCATGAGCCTCGTGTACGTGTCGCCCGACGGGCGGACCGAGGATCTGAAGGGGGTGCGCTTCAGGGCGGACCAGGAGCGCGTGACCGTCGGCGAGGGCGGCAGGGCGGCGCTGGTCATGTCCCCGGCGGAGAGGACGGCGGGGCTCGCGATAGAGCGCGTCTACGAGTTCACGGCGGGCTCCTACGTGATAGCCCAGGAGCTCAGGCTCTCGAACGGCGGGACGGCCGCCATATCCGGGAGGATAGGCCAGAGCATCAGCGCCTGGCCCTTCGCGGAGCGCCAGAACCGCTACAACGTCATGGCGGGCTTCATAAACCGGAAACTCGTGACCGAGACCGTGGACGACGCGCAGGACGAGCTCTCCGGCATCCGCCTGGTCACCTCGGCCGACTTCCTGGGCTACATGGACCAGTACTTCCTGACGGCCATGCTCTTCGGCGAGGCGTCCGGGACCCAGCCCCAGGCGGGCGAGACGAGCCCCTGGAAGTTCGGGGCCGACGAGCTTCCCGGCCAGGGCCTCTCCGCCACGGCCACCAGGCCCCTCGAACTCGCGGCGGGTGGGGCCGCTTCCCACCGCTTCGACGTCTTCTTCGGGCCCAAGGAGACCGAGCTCCTCCGGAACGAGGGCCACAGCCTCTCCCGGAGCGTCGACCTGGGCTGGTTCAGCTTCCTCGCCCACCCGCTGGGCTTCCTCCTGCGCTTCTTCTACGGCTTCGTCGGCAACTACGGGGTCGCCATCATAATAGTGACGGTGCTCATAAAGATTGCCCTCTGGCCCCTGACGGCCAAGAGCTACAAGTCCATGAAGAAGATGCAGAAGGTCTCGGAGCCGGTGAAGAAGCTCAGGGAAAGGTTCAAGGACAATCCCGAGGTCATGAACAAGGAGATGATGGCACTCTACCGCGCCCACGGAGTGAACCCCCTGGGAGGGTGCCTGCCCATGCTCCTGCAAATCCCGTTCTTCTTCGCCTTCTACAGGGTCCTGGACTACGCCCTGGAGCTCCGCGGGGCGCCGTTCATGCTCTGGATCCGCGATCTCTCGGCCCCGGACAGGCTCTTCAGCTTCGACGTCTCCATCCCCTTCCTGGCCCCGCCCGCCGGCATTCCGGTCCTCACGCTGCTCATGGGCGGCACCATGCTCTGGCAGCAGCGCATGACGCCCGCCATGGGGGACCCCATGCAGGCGAAGGTGATGATGCTCCTGCCCCTCTTCTTCATCGTCTTTCTCCTGAACATGCCCTCCGGCCTGGTCCTGTACTGGCTGGTCAACAACATCCTCTCCATCTTCCAGCAGAAGCTCATAAACCGCGACGACGGAACCGGGGCGGCCTCCGGAAAGGCCTCCGGAAAGGCCCCGGGAAGACCCCCCGGGAAGCGCGCTCCCGCCTCCCCGAGGAGGTGAGGCGTCCCGCGGCCGGAGCTCCCGTCCGCCGGCCCGTGGCATCCGGGGCGGACGGCGCGTCCGCGGGACCCGCGCCGTCGCAGCCGCCCTTTCCGGCGGCCGTAACCGGCCCTCCCCCGGCTCCCCGAAGGTGGGGCGACCCGTCAACCCCTCACCCGGGCCCCCGGCGGGACCCGGGACGGGGATCCCGGGTTCGGCCCTGCCGAACGCGGCCGCCGTCCCGGTACGGGACCGCGCGGAGGGCGGAGGCGCGGAAGACGCCGCAGGCCGGAAGACGGCCGGGCCCGGCAAGGCGGCGGAGCCCGGAAGACTGGGGGAGCCCCCGCGCGGACGTCCTCCACCAGTACGAGGCCGACCGCCGGGCTCCCGGGGACGACCGTCCGGAATAGCCGCGTCCGCCCGCCCTTCCCGGTGTCCGCCAGGGCCACCGGGCCCGGGCCGAAGCATCGCCGGCAAGGGATTCGAAGGCCCTTGCCATTCCCGGCGGCATCCTCTATATTGGGGATCATCAGGATTTTTTCGGCTTTGATGGGTAAAATTAACATTCCCCGTCAAATCCTGAAACTGTCCCGGATACCGGTTCTCCCGGGAAGGCGGGGCGCCCCCCGGCCCGGCTTTCCCGGCCCCGGGGCGTCTGATCCCCGATCCTTCCGGAGACGCCGCCGTTCCCGGTTTCGGCGCCGGAGCCCTTCGGGCGTCCCCTCCGGGCCGGCGCGGGCGGCACGGATCCGCCTCGCAGGAGAGACCGCACATGAGCGACAGCTTCGTACACCTCCACGTGCATTCCGCCTACAGCCTCCTGGACGGCGCCATCAAGATCCCCGATCTGGTGTCCACCGCCCGGACCATGGGCATGCCCGCGGTGGCGCTCACGGACCACGGGCAGATGTTCGGGTCGTACGCCTTCTTCAAGGAGGCCATGGACAAGGGCGTGAAGCCGATCGTGGGCGTCGAGGCCTACCTCACGACCGAGGGCAGGCACACCAGGAACAAGCTCGAGAAGCGCTTCCACCTGGTGCTCCTGGCCATGAACTACGAGGGCTACCTGAACCTGTCCAGGATGATCTCGCTCGCCAACATCGAGGGCTTCTACTACAAGCCCAGGGTGGACTTCGAGCTCCTGGAGAGGTACGGGGACGGGATCATAGCGCTTTCCGCCTGCCTTCAGGGGGAGATACCCTTCGCCATCCGGAACCGCGACTACAGGGCGGCCAGGGAGGCGATCGACCGCTACTCCAAGCTCTTCCCCGGCCGCTTCTTCCTGGAGCTCCAGGAAAACCAGATCCCCGATCAGAGGACGGTGAACGACGCGCTGATGGAGTACGCGAAGGAGACGGGGCTCCCGCTGGTCGCCACGAACGACTGCCACTACCTCAAGAAGGAGCACTACGAGGCCCACGACGTGCTCCTGTGCATCCAGACGAAGAAGACCGTCCACGACGCCGACCGCATGCGCATGCCCTTCAACACGTACTATTTCCGTTCCCCGGAGGAGATGCGCGAACTTTTCCACTACTGCCCGGAGGCCTGCGACAACACCCTGGAAATCGCCGCCAGATGCGATCTCCAGTTCCCGAACTTCCCGAAGGTCACGAGATACCACTTCCCCAACCTGAAGCTCCCCGAGGACACCACCCCGGACGCCAGGCTGGCCGAGCTGTCCAGGACGGGCCTGGACGCCTTCTTCGCCAGGAGGGAGGCCCGCGGCCGGGCACTCACCGCGGAGGAGAAGGAAAAGTACTCCTCCAGGCTGGACATGGAGCTGGGGGTCATCGCGAGGATGGGATTCTCGGGCTACTTCCTCATAGTCTCCGACTTCACCTCCTGGGCCCGCTCCAGGGGGATCCCCGTGGGCCCCGGGCGCGGGTCGGCCGCCGGATCGCTCGTGAGCTTCGCGACGGGAATCACGAGCATAGACCCCATCCGCTTCGACCTGCTCTTCGAGAGGTTCCTCAACCCCGGACGCGTGAGCATGCCCGACATCGACACGGACTTCTGCACGGACGGCCGCGCCGAAGTCCTGGACTACGTGACCAGGGCCTACGGGGGATCCGAGTACGTGGCCCAGATAGCCACCCTGGGCCAGATGAAGCCCAGGATGGTCATAAGGGACGTGGCCAGGGCCCTGGACATCCCCCTGGCCGACGCCGACAGGATAGCCAAGCTCATTCCGGACGACGATCTGAAGATCACCCTGGACAAGGCCCTGGAGCGCGAGCCGCTCCTGGCCGAGGAGGTGAAGTCCCGGCCGGAGATAAGGACCCTCTTCGAGCGGGCGCGCGTCCTGGAGAAGCTCTTCCGCCACGCCTCGCTCCACGCCTCGGGGGTGGTCATAGGCGACCGGCCCCTGAAGGATCTCCTGCCCCTGTTCATGCTGCAGAAGACCGGGAAGGCGGCTTCGGTCGCGACCCAGTTCGAGCTCACCGGCGTCGAGAGCATGGGGCTCATAAAGTTCGACTTCCTGGGGCTCCAGACGCTCACGCTCATCAAGCACTGCCTGAGGCTTCTGGCCGACAAGGGCGTCCACGTGGACATGGACGAGCTGGACACCTCGGATCCCGTGACCTACGAGCTCTTCCGGGGCGGGAACCTGAACGGCGTGTTCCAGATGGAGAAGCCCGGCTTCCGGCAGTACATCATGAACATGAGGCCCAGGTGCATCGAGGACATCACCGGCCTCCTGGCCATGTACCGGCCAGGCCCGCTGAAGAGCGGCCAGGCGGACCAGTACATCAAGGTCAAGCGCGGGGAGGCCAAGCCCGAGTACCCCCTCCCGGAGCTGAAGCCCATCCTGGAGGAGACCGGGGGCGTCATCCTCTACCAGGAGCAGGTGATGCGCATCGGCCAGATGCTCGCGGGGTTCTCGCTGGGCGAGGCGGACGAGATGCGCCGCGCCATGGGCAAGAAGAAGAAGGAGGAGATGGACCTCCTGAGGCCGAAGTTCATCGACGGGTGCCTGGCCCACGGGACGAAGCGGAACAAGGCAGAGGAGATATTCGGTCTCCTGGAGAAGTTCGCCGAGTACGGCTTCAACAAGTCCCACTCCGCCGCCTACGCCGTCGTCTGCTTCCAGACGGCATGGCTGAAGGCCCATCACCCGGTTGAGTTCATGGCGGCGCTCATGACGAGCGAGCAGCAGGACCACGACAAGATAGCCGAGCTCATGAGCGAGTGCCGCGCCACAGGCATTGACGTCCTGCCTCCGGACGTCAACTCGTCGGGCGAGAAGTTCACGGTCAAGGACGGGAAGATTCTCTTCGGGCTGGGGGCCATCAAGGGCGTGGCGCAGGGACCGGTGGAGACCATAGAGGAGGAGCGCGCCAAGAAGCCCTTCGAGGACCTCTTCGACTTCTGCGACCGGACCGTCAGCCGCAAGATGAACCGCAAGGTGATCGAGGCGCTCATCAAGAGCGGCGCCATGGACACCGCCGGCGGGGCCGAGCGCGGAACGATGCTGGCCACCCTGGATCTGGCCCTGAAGGAGGCTTCCAACAAGGCCCGCACGCTGGATCCCAGGCACACCGTGAACTCGCTCTTCGGGGCCTCGTCCGAGCCGCCCAAGCCCGCCTGGATACCGGCAGAGCCCGTGCCGGACGGCGAGCGCCTCGCCGCCGAGAAGGAGTACCTGGGCTTCTACGTGTCCGGCCACCCGCATGCGCGCTTCGAGCAGGCCCAGAAGTCCCTGGGCATCCGCCGCATAGCGGACGTCCTGAAGTCCAGGAGCCGGGACGACGTCAAGGTCTGCGGCACCATCTGCGAGGTGAAGTCCAAGAAGGACAAGAACGGGAACGACTTCGCCTTCGCCTCCCTGGAGGACTCGACTTCCAAGATAGAGCTCCTGGTCTGGGCCAGCGTCTACAAGAACGTGCGCCGCGTCCTCGCGGAAAAGCGCCTCCTGGTGGTGACCGGCCGCACCGAACCCCAGGCGGAGGACAGCCGCTTCGGCTCCACGAAGATCTCCGTGGAGGACATCTGGGTGATGGAGGACGAGCTGGACCGCCGCGTGCAGTCCGTCATAGTCTCCCTCCCCCTCGCGAAGGCACCGGAGCTCGCGGAGTACTACGAGCAGGGGGACCGCGGCTTAAGCGACCTGCGGTCCCCGCGCTTCTGGCTCAAGATCCACGACGGATCGGGCGAGGCCATCTACCGGATCGAGCGTCCGCCCAGGCTTTCGCTCCCGCTCCTGGACGGCACCGTGCGCATTCTGGGACCGGGTTCCGTGAGCTTCTCCGACATGCCGCAGCCCTTCAGGAACGGAGGTTCCCCGCCCGATCCGAAGAAGGCCCCGCGCCGCGGCCACTGGCGCCAGTAGGCGGACGTACGGGCAGGGCGTTTCCGCCGCGATACCGGGCTACGGACCGCCGTCCGCCCGGACACCCGACGGGAATAAGCCCTCGGCAGGGACGGAATTTGATCACGAGCGGTCACGCAAACGGTGCCTTCGGCACGGGAGCGGTCACGCAAACGGTGCCTTCGGCACGGGAGCTCTCACGCTCAACGCACAGGGGCGATCACGTGTACACTCCATCCCCGAAGTGAAAACGATTTCCGCCTTGCCGAATGAAATCGCCATCCTTCATCGCCCTTCATTAGGCGTCAACGAATCAAGAAGAAATTTCTCAGTTCATGCCAATCACCGTCATGTCGGATATGTTAAAATCAAGCGGTGTAATTTCAAATGATCTATGAGCGGATATATGTCCATAAAAATTATGAATCGGACAATTCGACATGTACATGAAAATTGTTCTGGAACGGCTTGAACATTTCCAGGCGTATGAATTATTACATTCCTGTCAGACAATTTTAAAAATATCCTATAAGAAAGTATGAAAAAATATTGACAAAAAATTATTATGGCATTATTTGTATACTTGATGAAGAATATTTAAAAATGATGATGTCATATCCAGAGTGTGAAAATAGGGATTTCTGATATCTCAAAGCCTGTTGTTTGCGACTCCTGACCCCCGTTCCTAATTACCGGGTTGATGGTTCTTCTGAACGACGGCATTCTGACCAGCCGGAAATCCGGCTCTGGCACGGCGGAAGTGCTCCGACGCGCCCAGAAAGGAAGACGCTTGCCGCCGAGGCCTGAAAGGAAGACGTGCGCCGCCAATGCCTGAAAGGATGGTTCAAGCCAGCTCGAGCATCATGGAGCCGGAATGAGCCGGAATGAGCCGGAATGACTCTACGACGTTATCGCGGGGGGGGCTGAAGGCAGATCTTCGCCGGACTGAAGCCTCTTCAGCGCTTCCCTCAGGTTGATTTCAAGGGACTGGCGGTAGAGCTTGATGCCGTTATTGTAGAAGGACTCCTCTATCTCGACCCTGAGATTCGAAAGGATGGAGACCGTCTTCTCGATTGGCTTCAGCCTGACGAAAATGTTGAACTCCAGGTACTTCTCGTTCAGGTCGCTCAGCACCGCCTCGGGAGCCGGAACCTTTTCCACTCCTTCCACTCCGGCGCATGCTTCGGTCATGAGCCGCAGGGCAAGTCTTATGTTGGTGCCGTAGAATGCCCTGATGACGAGAGTCCGCAGAAGCCTCTCCTCGTCTCCCTTGGTGGTCCAGTTGGTGAACTCGTTGGAGACGATGGCGGAGTTGGGGACGAAGACGATCGGCCCGTCCAGTGTCTCCACCTCGGTGCAGCGGAAGTCCACCTTCCTCACGGTGCCGGAGGTCCTGCCGACCTCCACGAAATCGCCGACCTTCACGGAACGACCGAAGATGAGTATGATGCCGCTCACCATGTTGTTGCAGAGGGTCTGGAGGCCGAAGCCGATCGCCGCGCCCAGGCCGGCGGCGACCGCGGCCAGGCTCGTCCAGTTGATGCCCAGGAGCCCGAGGGCGATCAGGCCGAACGCGACCCAAACCACGTACGCGAGGAGCGTCTGGATGGACAGCCTCTGGGTCTGGTTCAGCTCCAGCTCCTCCGGCAGGTGATCCAGCGAGGCGTTCCCGAAGTTCCTGAGCGATCTGAACATGAAGAAGAACCCCAGGATCATGAGCACCCTGGAGAGGTTGAACGAGGCCTGTCCTATGTTATGGCCCGCCGTCAGAAGGTTCCAAAGGATGGAGTACAGACCCGGTATCGCCTCCAACCACGGGAGAGTGCACAGCAGGGACAGCGACCAGGTGATCGGGAGCAGGAACGCGTTCAGGATGGAGTACTTAACGGGATGGCTCTTCTCGGGAAAGATCCTGTTGCAGAGGATGGAACCGAGCACGGTGAAAGCGTTCCCGAGTATCAGCACGTTTACGAGGGTGAAAAGAAGCATGAAGACGAGTATCGCGAGCCTGGGGAATCCGGCCACGTTTATGATGAGCGATATCAGCGCGAAATAGACGGCAGATCCGTAGGCAAAACGCTCGAGGAGAAAGCCCTTCAGAGATTCGTCAAGCACTGTCCGTTTGGATATCTGATGGAGATGGCGGAGGAAGAAAAGAAGTATGACGAACCACAGCACCGTCAGCGCGCTCGGCGGGACGTTCCCGAACAGGAAAAGGACCCCCAGAACGGCAGGGGCGTAGAAGCGGGTCAGAGGGGACTTCTGGCCCGAGAGGGTCGGCTTGGAGGCGATGCGAAGTTTCCAGCTGATCGCGGCGAGCCCCCAGATAAGTATCAGGACACCCGGGATGGTGAAGAACAGGTATTTTCCGCCTTCAGCGTTGCGAAATCCATGGGAGAGGGGCAGGCCGATTATGAGGTAGATCCATGGCCCGTTCACTATGCCCCTCAACGTTTGCTGCCAGTTGACCGGTTCCACAGGCAGGTAAAATGATCCGCGGTACAGGAGAAGTCCCATGAGGCCGACGAGAACAGCTGTCATGCACGCCTTGAAGGCGCTAATCTTAAATTCTGATCTTGTCTGAGGAAAAAGATACTGCTTACTGTTGTCGTAGCTCCTCTTCCATCGGATGAAGATGCTTTCTTCACCAGAAAATTTTAGAAAATCAAAAAATCCTTTTAATTCGCTCTGGGTAAGGTAAAAATTTTTCCAGTTAGTCGGAATTTCTTCAGAAATCCGTTCTATGTCACCGTCAAGCGAATCAAGAAGAGACTGCGCTTCTCCGAGGATTGGTGACGCCTGATCTATGGCATGTACTGCCGAGTCGTGTCCCAACTGCAGGGCTTTATCCGATTGCATATGCTGAGATATGGAACTATCAGATTTAGCCGACTCGTTAACATATTCATTATATTTTTCATCTAGTTCTTTCTTCTTTCCAGCCAGATCTTTCCTTGCCATCCTCAACTCAAAAAGTATGTCAGCCTGATTATGGGGACTCTCCTCCAGGCTCTGAAAATTCCTTTTGCGATCTTCAATTTTAGTCTTAGTTTCTTTGATAAGGTCATCAAGTTGATTTTTATGCGCGTAAATCTGGCCAGTAATTTTATTTATCCGAGCCTGCGATTCAGAAATCATTTCCTCTTTAGCATTTTCCCCTTGAACATTTTCCTTGCCGGTGCCGGGATCCTCTTCAGGAAGCGGGACTGCAAGCCCGTCAGGTCCCGCCTTTGCGATACTTTCATCGGCTTCCCCGGGGGCGACCGCCAGAAAAGGCGGGGCCGGCATCCCGTCCGGCCATGACTGCTCAGCATCATCCACATCATCGTCCCCCTCTTCATCGACGCCGACCGCCATTTCTGCGACAGTATCCGATACCGCGGAGGGACCGTTTCCGTCGGCACCGGAAGCCGCAGTCCCGTTTCCGGCACCCGGGTCCAGGCGAAAGTAGAAGATGAACAGCGATACCAGGATAACTGCCGAAACCAAAACTACCGGAAGATGGGATCTCATATAGTTACCGAAAATACCCGACGCGCCGTCCGGATATGTGGCCATAGGACCCGGAGTCATCGGAAAGAAAGATTGAAGGACGGTGAAGCCGGGTAAGGAGAAGACGTGTACTTAACTGCCGGGCAGGCTCCCGGACAACGGACGGCCCCGCCGGAGGCGGGGCCGAAGCCGGAAGATTTCGCGCGGGAAGGAAGGCCGGGGTCACGGTCCCGCGCCGCGACGACCCGGACGGTCAAAACCGTCACGAAATGATGATCGGTCCGCTCGGGCGGCCGGTTCCGATTCGGTTCTCCACCATGTCCGCCTGGAGGCTCTTCAGGACTTCCCTGAGGTTAATCTCCAAAGACTGGCGGTAGAGTTTGATTTTGTGTTTCGTGAACGACTTCTCGATCATGACCCTCAGATCCGAAAGGATGGCGCTGGTCTTCTCGATGGGCGTCACCGTTATCATGAGGTTGAATTCCATATATTTTTCGTTCAGATCGTTTAGCACCGCCTGGGGCCTGGGGTCCGTCAGCACTCCCTCCACGCGCTTGCAGGCGTCCTTCATGAGCTTCAAGGCCAGGGTTATGGGGGTGCCGTAGAAGGCCCTTATGACGAGGGTGCGCTTCAGCTTCTCCTCATCGCCCTGGGTGCTCCAGTTGATGAATTCGTTCGAGATAATAGCGGAATTGGGCACGAAGACGAGGGAACCGTCGAGGGCGACCACCTCGGTGCAGCGGAAGTCGACCTTCTTGACCTTGCCCGATATCCTTCCCACCTCGACGAAATCGCCCACCTTGACCGAGCGGCCGAAGATGAGGATTATGCCGCTCAGTATGTTGTTGAAAAACGTCTGGAGCCCGAAGCCGATGCCGGCTCCCAGACCGGCCGCCGCGACGGCCAGGCTTGTCCAGTTGACGCCCAGGAGCCCCATCGCGATCACGGCGAAAGCGATCCACACGAGATACGTGAGGATGGTCTGTATCGACACCCTCTGCGCCTCGTTCAGCTCGAGCTCCTCGGGCAGGTGGTCGAGCGACGTGCTCCCGAATCTCCTTAGCGACCTGAACAGGAAGAAGAACCCCAGGATCATCAGAATCTTGGAGATGCTGATGGAGGCCGATCCTATGCTGTGTCCGGTCGTGAGAAAGTTCATCAGGATCGACGAAAGCCCGGGGATGGCCATAAGCCACGGAAGCGTGCACAGGAGGGAGGCCGACCAGGTGCAGGGCAGAAGAAGAGCAATCAGTATCGAGTACTTGACCGGATGGTTGTCCGAGGGGAAAATCCTGTTGCACAAATTGGAGCCGAGTTCCGCGAAGGCGTTCCCGAGAATCAGGATGTTCACGAGGGTGAAGAGGATCATGAACACGAGCACGGACAGCCTGGGAAAGCCTATCACGTTTATGATGAGCGATATGACCGCGAAATAGCCCGCGGATCCGTAGGCAAAACGCTCGAGCAGGAAGCCCTTAAGTTTCTCATCGACGCTGGAGCGCCTGCCTCTTTTCCACAGCGAGTACATGAAAACGAGAAGTATGGCGAACCACAGGACTGACAGCACCCCTGTGGGTATTTCGGCAAAGAGGAAGAACACGGCCATTACGGCGGGCAGGTAGAAGCGCGTCAGGGGCGAATTCTGACCTGTAAGGGTCGGCTTGGCCGCCAGCCTCAGCTTCCAGCTGGTCACGGCGATCCCCCAGATGAGGATGAGAACGCCGGGCACGAGGAAGAACAGGAAGTTTACCCCGACGTTGTTGCGGGACGCGTTGCAGAGAGCGAGGCCGACCGCGAGGAAAATCCACGGGCCCTTCACTATCCCCAGCACGGCTCCCTTCCAGTTCACGGGCTCCGTCGGGAAATAGGCGGCACCGCGGTAGAGGATGAGCCCCATAAGAGTTATGAGCCCCGCGGTCATGAGGAACCTGGTGATGCTCTGCTGATAGGCTTCAAACGTCTGGGGATACAGGAGCTGCCTCTTGAAGGCGACGAGCCTCCGCCATTCCGAGATGTATCCACCTTCGCCGGTGAAATCGGGAATTTCAAAAGATGTCAGGTTGCTGGACTCGAGGTAATAGGCCGTCCATGCGGCCGGTATCCTCGCCTCGAAACGGGCGATTCGCTCGTCCAGGGTGTTCATGAACGTCTGCGACTCCGCAAGCCTGGCAGAGACGGCCTCCGACGTCTCCCTGAAGCCGGACAGGGCTGACAGCAGCGCCTGGGCCCTGTCGACCGAGAGAGGGCCGCTGGCCGCAAGGGAGCTCTGGAATTCCCTCAGCCTCCTGGTGAAGGTGCTGTACAGATCGTCCAGAGTTTTCTCGCTTTGGACTATGGCGTCCCTCTGCACCCGCAGCTGGCTCATCCTGTCCTCGCGGACGTGAGGAGTGATCCAGTTTCTCTGCTGGAACTGCCTCCTGAAGTTGTTGCTGTCTTCCGTGGTCGACGTGATCAGGGCGCTGATACTGGCGGACTCGTCGGACATCTGGGCGGAAAGGCTCTCCAGGATGTAGTTCAGATCTGAAAGTCTTGACAGATCCGACTCCTTGCTCGAACGGACTGCCCGAACTGAAATGTCAGGACCGTCCTGCCCGTCCCGGGTGTCGGCCGCCGCCCCGGCCCGATCGCTCCCTCCTCCCGGCGAGCGGGGCCCGACGGCAGTCCGGGCCGGCGGACCATCAGGGACGGCATCCCGCCCGCCGCCTCCTTCAGCACCGCCGTCGGCTGATGCCTGACTTTGCGGGGATTCCGGACGCGGCTCGGCACTCCGGTCTCCGGAAGCCTCCGGGGCAGGCGGGGCCGTCCCCTGGGCCGGGGCCCCCTCGGGAAAAATGAGGAGGAATGCCAGGAGCACGGTTGCGGCCGCCAGAGCGGAAGGGATAGTTTTCATGGGGTAACCCCGGATTGGCCGGTTCGGCGTCAGGAATTGGAGGCGGTTCGGTATCCCAGGAGGAATTTTCACAAGACGGTTCGGGAACGGTCCCTTGCAGGGCCCCCGAACCGGGGACCCTCGGACGATTCGCCGGCGGTCGGCCATGACTCGGAACTACTTCGATATCAGGCCGGCATCCATCTGGAGCCCCGTGCCGGTGCTGAGAACCTTCAAGGCATCCTTGACGTTGATTTCCAGCGTCTGGCGGTAGAGCTTGATTTCGTTCTTTTCCAAAGCCTGTTCGATCTTGACCCTCAGCCCCGAGAGGATGGGAAGGGTCATGCTGATGGGCTTGACCGTGACATAAAGGTGAAACTCGAGATATTTCTCGTTCAGATCGTTTAAGATCACGTACGGTGCCGGATTATCCTCCACTCCGGCATAAACTGCCGACGCGTCACTCTGCCCGATATCCGGCGGAGGCGCGTTCCCTGCGGCGGCGTCCTGCGGCGCCGCCTTCCCTTCCCCGGCGTCATGCGGCGCCGCCTTCCCTTCCCCGGCGTCATGCGGCGCCGCCTTCCCTTCCCCGGCGTCCTGCGGCGCCGCCTTCCCTTCCCCGGCGTCCT
>JAISEQ010000133.1 GCA_031264045.1 Deltaproteobacteria bacterium | reverse complement strand
GGAGAGGGCGGCAGGGAGTCCCGGCCCGCAGGGGCGTCCTTCGCGCCAGCCCCGGTATGCGGCGGCGGCAGGTACATGCGGGGCTGCCCCGGATCGGCCTTGATGCGGCATGGTTCGGCTCGCGCACCGTCATCCGGGGACTCCGGAAGGCCTGGGCGGGTCAGGGGTCAGGGGTCCGGGGGAACGGGACCCCCTCCGGGGCACGTGCCGGGAGGCGCACACCGGTAAGGGCGGGGGGCATGTCCTGGAACGTCCTCCGGGCCGGAGGACGGCTTCGGCTGAAGCGAGGGGGTGAGGGATCGTAGGGTCCGGGCGCGCCAAAAAATTGACTCTCTGGGAATCCGGCTGCAATAATTTGAGTTAAGTAGATGAAATAATTGGATTTTTTAGAATGGCATGTAATTTGCTAGGACAGTTGCAGATGAACAGCCTTTCCTTCGGGAGGATAAAAGATGTTGCATTTGGATGACCGCAGCAAAGCTCCGGAACCTGGCCGGGAGAACTGGCGCGGGCCCGAGTGGGGTCCGGAGTTCTGGATGAACCTCTTCGATGAGCTCGACTCCCCGGTCATGGTGTACCGACCCGACGGGCGGCTCGTCTGGTCGAACCGCGAGGCCGCGCGGCTTCTGGGCCTGTGCGGCCTGGAGGGGGAGCACATGCCCGAGCGGCTCCACCCTCTCGTGAAGGGAGGTTCCAGGCTCGAGGCCTACAGCCACGGCCGCGAGATAGCCGTGCCCTCCGAGGACGGGACTGAGTCGCGTAAGTTCCTCCTGAAACACCTCCCCTCGACGCGGCCCGGACTCATTCTCGCGGCTGGCATGGCCCGGGAGGAACATGAGGGGAAAGGGGACACCCTGCGCCTGAGCTTCGGGGACCAGATAGCCATGGCGGGCGAGGTGAGCCGGACCGTCAGGGGGCCGCTTGCCGGGATAGAGCTCCACGCTTCCATCCTGGGCGAGGAGCTCGACGGCGCCGGGAACGGCGCCCTTTCGGCGATACTGGACGAGATCCGCTATTCGGTAAGGGAGGTGAACGAGTACCTGACCTCCCTAGAGTCCATGACCCGGCCTCTCGCCCCGGATCTCCGGAGCTGGAACGTGGCAGACCTGGTGGACGAGGCGCTTGAGGCGCTGAACGGCCTCTTCAAGTCCAGGGGAATAGGCGTCCTGGTGGAGCAGCTGGACATGCGTGTCGAGTGCGACAGGGCGCTCATGGTCCAGACCTTCCTGAACCTGCTCCTGAACTCCGCCGAGGCTATGCCCCGGGGGGGCAGGCTCGTCGTGCGCGAGGAGATGAACCGCTCCGGGGAGTGCGAGGTCATCATGACCGACAGCGGTCCCGGAGTGGACATCCGGGACACCGTAAGGATCTTCAACCCCTTCTACACCACCAAGCCCCAGAGCCTCGGGCTGGGTCTTCCCGTGAGCCGCAGGATAGTTGAGGCCCACCAGGGCCGCCTGGTTTTCGGAAACGACGATGTCCTGGGCGCCAGGGTCAAGGTGGTGCTCCCCTGCTTCCCCGGCGATGCCGGGAGCGGGAACCTGAACTAGCCCCGGCGGCCCGGTTCCCCCGTGCCGTAAGCCGGGGGATCGGACGGTACGGGAAGGGCCCCGGTTCAGGTTCCGGGGAGCCGGAGGCACGGCACGGGCCTTTGGAGGAAAGCTCCCGAGCCGTTGTGTTGAAGGCGGCCCGAACGGGTGAGGAGCGCGGGCGGAGCTTGCGGATGCCGGGGCGCGGGTGCCAGGGATGCTGAAGGCGTCGGGTCTCATCCGGGCCGTCTGCGCGTGCGGAAAAGCGGATGACGACGGTAATTCGGCGGATGAGGCGCCGGGGTTCATGAAGGGGCGCGAGCGAGCGGGTGGCGGGGTTTTCAAAGCCGCATGTTTCGGGACGCCGGGTGCCGGAAGCCCTGGAGCCGGGATTCCGGCTGACTGGTTTAGGACTCTTCGGCTTAGACCGGAAGTCCCGAGGGTCAGACTCCGAAGCCGGAAATACGGTCAGGAGTAATGGCTGCAGGAAGCTGAAGTTTCTTGGCATGAAGGTAGCATTAAGCCTGTAAGGAACGGTCGGGTCCGGTGGTGAAGCTACGGAAGATTTCGTTGCCCTGCCGGGGCACGGTCGAGATGCCGGGCATCGGGCAGGATCAGGGTTTGAACGCAGGGCACCATGTGACCGGGAATTCCGGACCTGGAGGTGCGGGATCCTCCGTCGGGGACGGCCAGCGGCGGGCAAGAACGGGACGCGACAGCGAGCGAGGTTACTTATCATGCGGGCGAAATCTATTCTGGCGGCCGACTCGGACCGGAGCATGCGTTCGGCGCTCTTCACGGCGCTTACCCGTCTGGGGTACGCGGTGGAGCTGGCAGAGGACGTGGATGAGACCCTGGCCAAGGCCCGCTCGATGCCCTTCGATCTGGCCATCTGCGATCTGAAGCTCCACAGGGGCGGCGGTGCGGCCATGGTGAAAGAGCTCAAATCGCTCCGGCCGGCCCTGCCCATCATAGTGATGTCCGGAGGGGGCGGGGTCGAGGAGGCCGTGGGTGCCATGCGCGAGGGGGCACAGGACTATCTGCTGAAGCCCTTTACGGCGGAGGCGGTGGAGGAGGCCGCGGGCAGGGCCTTCGCGAAGGTTGACCTGGACGCGTCTCGCGAGGAGCCGCCGGGCGGCCAGGACGGCGCGGCCGAGGGTCCGGGTCCGGCCGGGGTCCGTCCCATCGTATGCCGGAGCGTGGTGATGAACCGTCTTCTGGCACTGGCCAGGAACCTCGCGGGGTCGAGCGCCACGGTGCTCCTCCAGGGGGAGTCCGGAACGGGAAAGGAGCTTCTGGCCCGCTACGTGCACAACATGTCGCCCAGGGTTCAGGGGCCCTTCGTGGCGGTCAACTGCGCGGGGCTCCCCGAGAGCCTCCTCGAGAGCGAGCTCTTCGGCCACGAGAAGGGGGCCTTCACGGGGGCGCTGAACCGCAAGGCGGGCAAGTTCGACCTGGCCTCGGGGGGCACTCTCCTTCTGGACGAGATAAGCGAGATGGACATAAGCCTCCAGGCCAAGCTCCTGCGCGCCCTTCAGGAGGGGGAGATTGACCCGGTGGGAGGCAAGGGCCCCCACAAGGTCGACGTGAGGGTCATAGCCACCACCAACCGCAGGCTCAAGGACTGGGTGGACGAGGGGAGGTTCCGTGCGGATCTCTACTACCGCCTGAACGTGATGCCCTTCTTCATCCCGTCGCTGAGGGAGCGCCGGGAGGACATAGAGCCTCTGTGCGACCACTTTCTCGCGAAGTACGCTTCCCAGAACGGCCGGAACGTGAAGGGCTTCTCCGATGAGGCCATGGACGCCCTCAACGCCCACGACTGGCCCGGCAACATCCGCGAGCTGGAGAACACCATCGCGAGGGCGGTGCTCATGACAGTCGGCGAGACCGTCGAGGCCCAGGACATCTTCATGGACGAGGCGGGCTTCCTGGCGGCTCTGGAGAAGAACAGCCTGGCGGCGCCCGCTCCCGAGTCAGGAGGGGTTCAGGACGGCGCTGACGTCCGGGATGAGCCGGTCCCCGGCGTGGAGGATGAAGGGGATTGGTGCGATGCCCCGGGTTTCGGTGAGCTTCCCGGCGGGCCGGGGACGGTCGCCGCGGAAGGGCAGGCACCGCGCCGGGACGGGGAGGGCTTCACCCAGGGTCCCGCAGTCTATGCTGAAGGGCTTCACGCCGCGGCCATGGGGACGGTCGGCGCGGCAGCGGCCGGAGCCGCAGCGACAGCCGCCGCCGCGCTCTTCGGAAGCGGGGGGCCGATCCTCCCGGTCATGACCATTGACCAGATGGAGAGGAAGCTCATAGGCAGGGCGCTGGACGAGACAGCCGGGAACCGCACCCACGCCGCGAAGCTTCTGGGGATCAGTGTCCGGACCCTGAGAAACAAGCTGAACGAGTACCGGAACGGGGCGCTACAGGAGTCGAGCGCCGCAGCTGGTTGAGGTTCCTTCCCCCCTGCCGGGGGCAGGCCGGATTTGCGGCACCGCCGGAGCCTGTTCGAGAGCGAACGGCCCTGTCCCTATAAGGGACAGGGCCGTTTCCGTCTGCGGCCGGCATATGTCGGGGGCGGCGGCGTGTCAGATTCCCCGTATCCTGAATTGCTCCTGCTCATCGGGGCCGTTTCGGGAAAGGCTGATGATCATCCGATAAGCGTATCATGAAGCGGTTATGTTGAAATTGATGTAGTATCGCTCAATGATAATTTTCATGCGCGTTGCCTTATTTTTTGGATTATGTTATTTTTAGGTCGGATCATGGTTGCAGACGATTCATCGGGTTTCCTGTCCTGTCCACCTGTTCATCTTCGGTCGGTGTCAGCGAGATTTACAGGCGGAGGGGCCGGCGAACAATCTTGGTCCGTCGGCTCAAGGACTGAAAAGCATTATGTCGAAGAAAGACCGGGTGAAGGTGGCAACGGATTATGAAGAGGAATCTAACTTGACATAAAAGAAGAAAAATCAACAGGGCATGAAGTTTCAGCTGGATCCGCCACTAATGTGAGCGGTAACATAATTTATCCCGAATCCCGTGCAGGTTCTTCGGTCCTTCAGCAGTATAAAGCCTTCATGGAAATTTTTGAGAACATCTTTTTTTCGGAAAACATTCTTTGGTTCATGACCGTGGTGGGATTTGTGACGGGCTGTCTTACCTCAATCGCGTCCTTTGTCCCTTTTTCGGGGAAAGAGGAGCCCGGAATCTGTTTGCGGCGGGTCTGCGGTTTGTCTGTCTGCCGATCTGGTCGTCTTGCATTCATTTCCTTTTTCTGCTAGATTGCCGATTTGTGGTCAAGGGTGTTTTGCGGACCTGGTATCTTGAGGATATGCGAAGAAACCGGGAGGTGCCCCAATTTTATCGAGGATGAA
>JAISEQ010000119.1 GCA_031264045.1 Deltaproteobacteria bacterium | reverse complement strand
CGTCGACGTCTGCCGGGACGTCCGTGTCGGCGAAGGGGACGGCGGAGAGCCCGGCGGCCGCCCCGGCGTTTCCGGCGCCCTCCAGCGCGTCGTCGGGGCGTCTGGGGTATTCCAGGGCGTCGGCCTTGGGCACCTCGGCTATCCGGAAGCGCCTGGGATCGGCCCTGCGGGCCAGAGCAATCTGGGCGCGGCGCTCCTCGGGGGGGAGGCCGAAGAAGGCGAGCATGGAGTTGAAGACGGCAATCGCCGCCTCGAACTCCTCGGCTATCACCTCGTCCGCGCCGAGCTCCTTCAGCTGGGATATGTTCAGGAGGAACCGGGTGCGGGTGAGGATGCGGATGTCTGGCGAAATGTTCCTGGCGGCCGAGATGATGCGCTGGCAGGCAGTGGGGTCGGGAATCGTCACGACCAGTATCGCGGCGCGCTTGACGCCCATGTGCTCCAGGACGTGCTCGCTCGCGGCGTCCCCGAAGAACAGCGGCTCGTCCAGCTGCCGGAAGGCCCTCACCGAGGCGGGGTTCATGTCTATGACCAGATACGGCTTACCCACCCTGTGGCAGGCCCGGGCCACGGCCTGGCCGGCCACGCCGAAGCCCACCACTATGGCGTGCCCCGAAAGCTTGGGCACATTGGAGTCTCCCTCGGCGGCCTTCATGTCCGCGAACCAGGGCGAGATTTTTCTCCCGATGGCGAGCGAGAGGGGCGTCATGGCCATGGTGATCACGGCCATGTTCAGGAACACCTTCATGGCTTCGTGGGAGAGGAGCTCGTTCTGCTGGGCCGAGGCGGCCAGGACGAAGGCGAACTCGCCCACCTGGCACAGGGAGAAGCCGATCATCACGGCCACCCTCGCGCTCACCCCTATGAGCCTCATGGCCAGCGCCGTGGCGACGGCGTTCACGAGCATGACGAGGAGCGCCAGCCCGACGGTCAGGAGCGGCTCGGCCATCAGGTCCCGGATGTCCATCCGGAGGCCGATGGAGACGAAGAACAGGCTCGTGAAGATGTCCCGCATGGGGAGGACGGAGCTTATGGCCTGGTAGGCGTACGGGGAGCCGGCGATGATGAGGCCGGCCAGGAAGGCCCCGAGCGCCAGGGAGAGCCCGGCCTTGGACGTGGCGAGCGCGGTGCCCAGGCAGATCAGGGCCACCGTGAACATGAAGAGCTCGTTGGACTTGGTCTGGGCCACGTGGAGCATCAGCCAGGGCACGACCCAGACGGCCAGGGCGGCCACGACCAGCAGTATCGCGACGACCTTCACGCCGACCATGTAGACCGGGTCGCCTCCGGGGGTGCCGGCCAGGATGGGCACGAGAAGGACCAGGGGAACCACGGCCAGGTCCTGGAAGATGAGCACCCCGAGGGATCCCCTCCCGTGCGCCGAGTCCATCTCGCCCTTCTCCTGGAAGAGCTTCAGCACGATGGCCGTGGAGGAGAGCGCCGTGAGGCATCCTATGAGAAACGAGGTGTTCCACGGGAAGTCCAGCACGAACGCGGAAAAGAGCATGCCCGGGATGATGCAGAAGACCATCTGCAGGCTCCCGCCCGCGAGCACCAGCTTCTTCATCTTCATGAGGCTCTGGATGGAGAACTCGAGACCTATGGTGAAGAGGAGGAGCACCACCCCCAGCTCAGAGAGCGACTCTATCTGGGACTCGTTTTCGATGAGCTCGAAGCAGCTCGGCCCCACCAGCACCCCCGTCGCCAGGAAGCCCACGATGACCGGCATCTTGAGCTTCAGGCCGAAGTAGATGAGGACGACGGCCAGGGCCAGGAGCCCCAGGATGCGGCCTATCAGGAATTCCGGGCTTTCCATGATCTTTCCTTGTCGATCTTGTTGTGGATCTTTCCTTGTCGATCTTGTTGTGCCCCTCGTGGGGCTCCGGCGCTGGAGGGGCTCCGGGGCTGGAGGGGTTCCGGGGCGGGAAGGGCCCCGCCGGGGGCGGGGCCGCCTGGCCTGATCCGGGCGGGACATCGGCTCCCGGGGCTTCCCGGGGGGAGGCAGGGCCGGGGAGCCGTCCCGCGTCTACTGCTCGGGCCGGTGGACGGTCTTGACGAGCTTCTTCCCGATGCTGAAGGGCTTGCCCAGGAACTCCCCCACGCGGTAGTAGCCGGACGGGGAGAAGACCAGGGGGTTCACCTTCAGAAGATCCAGCACTCCGTCCTCGTCAAGGCCCTCCTCGGCCTTGACGTCCAGTATCTGGCCTGCGAAGAGCACGTGGCTCCCCAGCTCCAGGGTCTTGATGAGCCTGCACTCGGCCACGGCGGGGCACTCGTCCACGTAGGGGGCGTTCACCAGCGCGGCCCTGGCGGGGGTGAGCGAGGCCTCCCCGAACTTGTCGTGGTGGCGGCCCGAGACGATGCCCGCGTAGTCCGTCTCCACGGCCAGCGCCGCCGAGGGGAAGCTCACGGTGAAGGCCTTGTGGCGGGTTATCCCGTCGAAGGTGGCCCTGCTGGGCCGCACGGACACGCCTATCGTCGGAGGGTCGGAGGAGAGGATGCCCCCCCAGGCGGCCGTCATTATGTTGGGCTGCTCGTTCTCGTCGTATGTCCCCACCAGCCAGGCCGGCAGGGGGAAGGCCAGTGTCTTTGGACCGTGGGAAATCTTCATGATATCACCTCGGAGGTCGGCGGGCAGGGCGGGGGCGGCGCCCCTGCCCGGGAGGGGACGGCGTCCGGCGGGAGGGCGCGGGGTCTTGGGGGGAAGGTCCCGGAGAGGGGGGCGGGAGTTCCCGCAGGACATGAGGGCCCGCTGCGGGAAAGGGCGGGGCTCCGGAGGGCCGTTGCCCCCGGGGCGGACGGGCCAGGCGGGCGGCCCTTCCGCGGCCCTGAAGGGGATTTTTCCGCCGGACTGCCCGTGTCCTTCCGGAAGCCTCCGTCTCCGTGTCCCGGGACGGCGGGGCCGCCTCGGGGGGCTACGGGGCGAAGTGAGGCGCGGCGTCGGGAGGGGAGCCCGATGTCCCGTTAACCCGGCACTCCGGGGGTGTGCCGCCGCGGAAGGGGTACGGGGCCGGCGGACGGCGGGAGCGGGCGGGGGGTGGGGACCCGGTGCCTCAGGGCCGGTCGGGAAGGCCCCCCGTCGGGGCAGGGCTTCCCGGCAACGGGCTGGGCGCATCTGGCACGGCATACCCCGGCGCGGCACCGCTGCGGAACCCCATGCGGCCAGTTCCGGAATGATCATGCGGCCCGTTCCGGCGTCATCATGAATCCGGGCCGGCTCGCCGGAGGCGGTCGCGCCCCGGGTCCCGCCGCGGAACGGGCGGGTTAGGAACCGGAGGCTGCTCGGGTCCCCGTCCCGACCGGGATCGGGTCCCCGTCACGACCGGGAAAGGAGGCGGGAAGCGGAGGTTTCGGGAAGGGGGGGGCTCGGCCCGCATCAGGCATTATATATCAGAACTGCGGCTTCCGCGGAAGCCGGGAGGCCGCGGCCCGGCCGGGGAGGCGGTGCGGCGGCCGTCCCGCGGGAGCCGGGGGAGAGGACTCGGGGAGCTTCCGCGGGGGGCGGAGCAATGAGGGCGCGGGCGGCAGGGAGGGGGGACTGTCCCAGCGGCCCTGCGGAGAGGTCGATGGCCATGAAGTCCGCCAGGATTCGGGGCCTGAGCTTCCGGACGGGGTCCGAGGAGACGGGAGCTGGCCGGGGGGGTGCGGGGCGGAGTCGGCCCGGGACGCTGGAAATCCTTGACAAAGGAGGGGTGTGAATGCATAATGCCTCTTGCCTCAGAAGCCGCCCCCCTCGGGGCGGCCTCCATAAATGAAGTGCGCCATTAGCTCAATTGGTAGAGCAAATGACTCTTAATCATTAGGCTGAAGGTTCGAGTCCTTCATGGCGCACCAAAACACAGATTTCCAAGTTTCTCAGGACATCCGAAAAGTCGCTCTGGCCCGCTTGAAACCTAGTGTTCGGCGGGTTTTCCTTTTCGGAGGGTAACATTCCATCTCACATCTGTCCTAAATAAAAGCTTGAAATTTCAACGGCATCAAAAATCCTTATGGTTTAAGGGTTATAGAGGTATCCGTTCACGGGAGGCAGATTGCCTCCTTCCCATATTTGAGGACAAAAGATACGAATAGTGGCTCAATCTTAGCACATTGATAACTAGATATTGATTTTAGGGGCCCTATTTGCTAACTTATGCCCATGAGTGGCCGAAAGTGTCATGAAAGTCCTCTATATCCGTTCACGGGGAGGCAGAGCGGTGCGCCATTAGCAGGCGCAAAGCGGTATTCCTATAAAGCAGTCTGCGAAAATATGGAAACCTGTTGCATGACGGTCTTTATTTAAGAGTGGAAGATGCTCGAGCCCCGCATCCGGAAAGGAAGCGGTCGCCAGGGAGCCCTTGAGACTTCGCCTGCTCCGGCAAGACCTGTTGTGAATGTTGCGCTTGTTCGTCAATATCAATACGTCTTCGGAGCTGTTTGCCCTCAGACAGGAGATTTTGAATATATGACAGCTCCTGATATGAAGACAGACAACATGTCATTGTTTTTAT
>JAISEQ010000115.1 GCA_031264045.1 Deltaproteobacteria bacterium | reverse complement strand
CTATCTCCTTTTCAAGTCCCTGGCGACTCTCGGGAGGTAATACGACATCGAACACGGGAGAGCCGGTGCGGAATATCTGGGGAAGCATCCCGGCGGCGCATCTCGCGGCGAGTTCCCATCCGTCCGCCGCACCCTCGCCCTGTGCAAGCTCCGCGCACTCCTCCAGGGTGACCGGCACGGCGCTGCCCTGGCCGGTGTACACCAGCAGATTGTTTTCCGCCAGGAATTTCGCGAACAGCATACGGTGCCAGTGCTCATAGGCGATCTCCTCCACCAGGAGATCCAGCTTCTGGGTCTTGTCGTTGTTTTCAACGTCCCCCAGCTGCAGACCGTGGACCTTCAGTCGTTGCCGGAGGTCCTGCTGCCCCTCGTTCAGGTATGACGGGGCCGATGCCTCCGTCACCCCCAGGTAGCCCAGGACGGCCCTGGCCCCGTCCTCGGCAAGGTGGCGGGCCTTGACCACGGCGGCTTCGAGCAGGTTTCTTTGGAATTTGTTCAGCGGGGGCATTCCGAAACTCCGGGCGTCCGGGTAAGGTGTGGTTCAATCGTAAAGGAATCAACCTTTCAACTAAATACCACAAGTACTTGATCTGAGTCAAGCGACCCTCTACTAAATACCACAAGTACTTGATCTGGGTCGAACGGCCATCTACTAAATATCGCAAGTTCTTGATCTGGATCAAACGGTCCTCTCCGGTCAAGGCGAGGTCAGCCAGGGCAATCCGGGGCACTCCGGGCAAGGGTCTGACCATCCGGGACCGCAATGGCGGTATCCATTTCAAGAGGGCCAGTCCAGCTGCATCGCCTCGGTGACCAATGCCCCGTTATGGCTTTATTGGTTTTTCCACCGGCCTCCCGGGCTGTTCTCCAGGATGGCAGACATCAGGTTGCCCCAGTTCGGGAGATGGCAGGGGTGATTTCGGGACAAGGATGCTGCCTCCGAAGCTGTCACCCTGGTCCTTTGGGGCATGTGCTTGACCCACGCCGTGAAGCTGACCACGTTGCTCCCGGGCATGGGCACAGCCCATTCGCCCCCGGACCACCATCACCATGCAAGCCCATAGCCTTCGGGACGGGTGGCTCTTGACCGGCACACGCCTTTCACGGTGGCCCGTATCGGCATCCTCAGCTCGTCCTGGACGAAGCCGCCGGGCCAAGTCCTTCAGGGCGGTCGCGAAAAGGTGCTTGCCAGGGCCGTAGGCTATGGTGCGCATCCCATCATTTGACAAGGTCGAGAGGGAGGTTTGCGCTCCGGACATGCTTTATGTTGAAGGTAGCTCAACTCATGTCTTTGAATAGCTGTAGTATTAGAAAAGCGGAAAGTCTTAGAAAAGCTTACAGGTAAACCGACTTGCAGTGAGGCTGACTCTCTATGATGCTCCTCTGTATCTTCAATCATCAGCGGGGATGGCATCCCATCAGGGAACATCCACTGATTTTTTTATGGTTTCACCATATATGTCAGGTGATAGGCTATATATTCGCAATCGTCAGTTTTACGATTTTCCGGTAGCAGTTCTGAGGGACAGGGAGGTATTTGCGCGGCATCCCCCGGGATCCCGGCATGCCCATCCGCTTTCAGCCCAGGACCCCCGCCTCCCGGAGAGCTTCCAGCACCTCGGCCAGGGGCAGGCCTATGACGTTCGAGTAGCTCCCTTCCACCGCCTCGACCAGCACGGCCCCCATGGGCCCCTGTATCGCGTAGGAACCGGCCTTGTCCAGGGGGTCGCCGGTGGCCACGTAGGAATCTATCTCTTGGTCGGAGAGACGCCGTATCCTCACCGAGGTGGAGACCAGGCCCTCCGCGAGCCCGCCTGCCGTCAACACGCAGAAGGCCGTGAGCACCTCGTGGGTCCTGCCGGAGATGTAACCGAGCATCCGTGCCGCGTCCCCGCGGTCGGCGGGCTTCCCGAGCATGTCGGGTCCCAGGAGAACGGCGGTGTCCGCGGCGAGAACGGCAGCCCCCGCTTCCGAGGAGACGTCCTTCCACACGGCCTCGGCCTTGGCCCTGGCGAGACGCGCCACGCAGGCCCTGTGATCCTCGTGGGGGAGGGGGGATTCGTCAACGTCGGCGGGCCTGAGGACGAAGGGGACGCCTGCGGCCGTGAGGATTTCCCGTCTGCGGGGGGAGGCGGACGCGAGGTAGAGGGTCATCGGGACGGCTCCGGGGCGGCTCCGGGTCCCGTTTTACACCGACCGTCCCCGGCATCGCCGCCGCTCCCTTCCGCGTCGGCCACGCCCTCCAGTCCGAAGAACCTCAGGGCGTTGGCCGTGGTGAGCTCTGCGGCCTCCGGGGCGCTGATGTCCAGTACCCTGCCCAGCTCTTCAAGGAGAAAGGGGAGATAGGAGGGCTCGTTTCGGCGGCTGCGGCGGGGAACCGGAGCGAGGTAGGGGGCGTCCGTCTCCACCAGGATCCGGTCGCGGGGGATCATGGCAGCGGCCTCCCTCATGGGGGCGGCGTTCTTGTAGGTGAGGACCCCGGGGAGAGAGAGGAAGCACCCGAGCTCCAGGTATCCCTCCGCCTCCCTGGGCCCAGAGGTGAAGCAGTGGATGAGGATGCCGGATAGGGAGTCCCGGAACTCGGCCAGGACGGACCGCGTCTCCCCGTAGGCTTCCCTGGTGTGGATGACCACGGGCAGGGAGGTCCCGGAGGCAGCCTCGAGCAGGCTCCGGAAGGCCACGAGCTGGACGTCCCTCGGGGAACGGTCCCTGTAGAAGTCCAGGCCGATTTCGCCTATGGCTACGACGAGGGGGTCCCGGGCCAGCTCTGCCAGGCGGGCCGGGTCTTCAGGGGTCATCCTGGCCGCGTCGTGAGGGTGCCATCCTGCCGTTGCGTAGTGGCCGGGGGTCTTCCGCGAGAGTTCCAGGGCTGTCCTGGAGCTTTCCAGATCGAGGCCGACGTTTATCAGGCGGGTGACTCCGGCTTCGGCCGCGCGGCGGAGTACCTCCCCGCGGTCGGAATCGAAGTCGTCAAGGAAGAGGTGGGTGTGGCTGTCGAAGATGTCCATGCGGGGCATTATATCCGAAAGGAGCTCCGGTGCCAGCTCCCCTCAGCCCCCCTCCATCCCCTCCGAAAGCCGGGGGGGCGGTTTAGGGGACTGCGCCGGGGTCTGTTCCGGACTGCCGGACGTCCGGATATGGCGCACGTTCGGCCGCGTAGGGGTAGCGGCGCAGCTGCCGGAATCTTCCCCCCGGTTCAGGCAAAGCCAGGGAGGTCCCCTTCAGAGTTCAGATCCAAAGCTGGAGCTGCTCGCACAGGGGTCACGACAAGAAGGGAAGCGCGGATATCGGAGCAAGCCAGGGACGTCAGCCTCTGCAGTTCGACCGCTTCGAAGCTGGAGCAGAGGCTGAGGATGAGGATGAGGCAGAAGGTGAGGATGAGGATGTGGGGAGGAGGGGCCGCCATTTGCCGGGGAGAGTTTCTCTGCCGGGGCCAGTCCAGAGGGGGGCTCCTGGCGGATCGGCGGTAGTTCAGAGGCGCGGCTCCGGTCCGGCGGCGGACGGGGGGTTCCTGCCGGGGTACCCAGTGCCTGCAGAATCATCCGGGGTCCGGGGCCGCTCCGTGTCCCCGGCGGGTGCAAGTTGTCCGGTCATGAGAGCCTGAAGTTTTCCGATGTCAACCCGCATGTCCGTGACCGTCTTAATCAGTGCGTCAATCTTGGCGTCATACTTGTTTTCCAGCGCGGATATTCTGTTATCCAGTCTGTTTTCCAGTCCGGATATCCTGGTTGCCTGCTCGGCGAACCTGGCTTCCATGGTGTTGGATAAGCCGGTGACGGTGTTGGATAAGCCGGTGAGGATAAATACGATAACCACCCCGAGGAGTGTGGCGACAATGCTGAGGACTGTGCCGGAGGTAACGTTGGATATTGTGAAACGGTTGTCCGCCGCAGCCGGTCGGGCGGGTGCCGTTTCAGATGTAACGGTTGTTCCCGGGGTCTGCCCGTTTCCCGCGGTCGGGGCCTCGGGGGCGGTTATCCCGAGCTTACGGCGGATTTTATCCTTATCGTCTTCGGTGGCCGCGTCAAGAGCCTTGTCCAACGCAGCCATCAGGTCCGAAATCCCGATGCCGACAGATCCCTCAACAGCCGCAGCATTTTGGTCAGACATGGAGCTCATCCTCCTTTTATTAGGATACCACGGAAAGCTGACTTTGAAAAGTCTTTCTTCATCTCCGGGAGGCAGGAAGCGGCGACTCCTCCTGGAGCGTGAGGTCGACCGGACGGCTGAGCGCCGGGGAGGAGCCTGCCGACAAGCGGGCAGGCGGCGGGGATGTTGCTCAATTTGCATTTTTTCATGAAACTACTTTTAAGTGGCGTGGCGGTAACTCCCACGACGCGTCTCATGCGCCGGGGTGCCGCTTGCACGGCATGAAAGTTATAGAGGAGTGGACGGTATTGAATGAAGTGGAAGTGCCCGGAACCTCCGGGTGACCGCCTGCATGTTGCCCGAATGCATGTCGCCTGAATGCACGCTTGACGGGGGAGGGGACCGGAATTTCTGATTTCGCGGCTTTTCCCTGCCATCAGGCAACTGTTCAGCTCCCCTCCGACCGGGGACACCGCTTCTTCATTTCTGAAACCGGTGCCTTCTGGCGCCCTGTTCCATGCTAGTTATTCTAAATGTGCGTTGGAGCATCCTTCTCCAGTTCCGAAACCATCGGCACGGGCTCGGGTGCCGCCCGGGGCGGCACAAGACCGGAAATCGCCCTTCCGGGGCGAGTTTCGTAGTAGTAACTCTACATGCTGCGGACCGCATGCTTCTCCAATGCCGAAACATGTGGCTCGAGACGCGCACCCCGCGCCTTCCCTGTCTGTCGCCCTGCGAGGTGCGCGGCTGTCGACACGCGGGGAGCCAGGAGGGCTCCCTGCGGCAACCCGGCCAGGAAGGCCGGTTAGCGGCCCAAGTTTCGTATCATGCCGTGCCCGGGGGACCTGACCGTTGGCTTGCCGCAGCAGGGGCACAGCTGGCCCTCGCGGCCTCCCAGGACGCGGACCTCGGACTCCTCGGGTTTGAAGGGAACCCCCTGGCTTGCCTTGTGTCCTTTTTGTGCATCCTGGTCCAGCGGGGAGGCGCTCTTCTTCCTGCGCCCCTTTTTCAACGGGTCTTGGGAAGAGTGAGTGCCCGAGTTGGCCGAATTGGGAAGCCGGGGCGGCCTGCCTGTCCTCCAGCTCCTTGTTCCCCGCTTTGAGGACGGCGTTTTAGTCGCTGTATTCCTTCAAAACTATCCTGCGCGAGGAATCCTCCGGAGCTTGCTCCGGGAAGGAATCGCGCCCTCCTTCCCCGGATCTCACGGCGGCGGGGCGCAGGCGGCGGGAGGAATTGCCGTCTTATCTAGCCCTACTTTCGCAATTAATGAGGCAAAAAACTAAAAAACCTAATGATATCAACACTTTAGCCCTAAATTTCAGTATTACCTAAAATATAGTTATAACATTGCTTGCAATATAGCC